>JACQAX010000141.1 GCA_016194795.1 Deltaproteobacteria bacterium
CTGGCCCAGCCGGCTTCTGTCGCCCGAGCCCCCCGAGTCGCGGGTCAGCGTGAAGCTCGTCGCCTTCGAGTCGCCCGGCCACCCCAAAGCCATCGGCGTCGGCCAGGCGATGCTCGTGAGCGCGCCGCTCGCCGACGTCAAGAAGGTGCTCGAGGACTTCGGGCATTACAAAGAGCTCTTCTTCCAGTTCAAGGACGCGCGCGCCGTCGAGCGCGACGGCAACCGCGTGATCACCTACTGGGAGCAGAGCATCCCGCTGCCCTTCGTTCCCAACACGAAGTACACCAACTACTTCTACATCGACGACCGCGACCCGACGCGCGTCTTCTATCGCTACCAGCTCAAGGAGAGCGGCTCGCTCCTCTACAGCGACGGCCTCATCGCCATCGAGAAGATCGACGCGCGCTCGACGCGCTACACGGAGTACGACTTCTTCGACGCCGACTGGGGCATCGCCGGCAGCCTCGCGCCCGCCCGGATCTGGCGCGACTCGCTTCGCGACATCTACTATTCGGACATCGCCATCAAGCTTCGGGCCGAGCACCCCGACTGGAGCTTCGACAAGGTTCGACAGGAGTCCAAGAAGCACTGGGAAGACGAGTATTCCGAGGACTCCGTCGGCGACGTCATCAGCTCGAAGAAGAAGTTCTGAGCGTCGCGGTCACGGGTCAGAAATCGAGCGCGAGCCCGAAGTAGCCGAACTCCGCGCGCGACAGCATGAACTGGGCGTATTTCAGCCGCGGATCGATTCCGCGATAGTACCCGGCGACCGGTCGCAGGGACTGATGGTGCTTCTCGCGAAAATGATTCCCGAAAAGCAGCCCCAGCTGCAGATGGTAGGTGAACATCAGGTGGTCGACCCCGAGCTCCTCGAAGCCGAGCGACACGTAAGGCGAAGCGTGCTGGTAGTCGGCGGCCTGGCCCCAGGGAAACCATTCGACGAACTGGTCGGCGGCGAAAAACTTCATGCCGGGCTCCGAGCCGACGATCGGCTTGAGCGTGCCGCCCACGCGCCAACGCTCCCCGATGTCGTGGGTGAGGCGAAAGGCGATGAGCTCGTCGCCGGAGTTCGACCCGAGCAGGCTCACGTCGGGCACGTTGTCGGTGACGTGGCCCGACCAGTGCGTCCAGGAGACCTCGAGCCTCGAATCGGGCGCGATCGCGAGATCCACCGCAAGCCCCACGCGCGCGTCGATCGTCTCGGTCAGGAGCGTGTCGTACTTGTCGTTGAAGCGATAAGCGGCGCTCGCCGACCCCTGGATGATGAGCTGCGGGCGCCAGGCCCAATCGGTCACCTCGAGCGCCGCGAACGTGCCGCCGACCTCTCCCCACCCCTTGCGCGGCGTGCGCCAGAGCAAGGTCGTCTGCGGATCGGTGAAAAAAGAATACGGCTGAAAGAGCTGGTGGCGCGAGTCCGGGAGCAGCTCGGTCTCGAACGCATGCGCGGCGGCCGGAAGCGCCGCGAGCAGGAGCGCGGCAACGAGGGTGCGTTTCATTTCGAAAAGCGTATCACGGCCGTCGTGCCCGCGCCAGGCCTCGAGTCGAGCCGGATCGTGCCGCCGTAGCTCTCGACGATGCTCTTGCAGACGGTGAGCCCGACGCCGTTTCCGTTTTCGCCCTTGGTCGTGAAAAGCGGCTCGAAGACGCGCGCCATGTTCTCGGCCGAGATTCCCGCGCCGTTGTCGGCGATCTCGACGAGCACGCCGCCGTCGGGCTCGCGGGCGGCCGACACGCGAAGCGCGCCGCCCTCGCCCATCGCCTGCACGGCGTTGGTCATGAGATTCACGAAAACCTGGACGAGCCTCGTGTCGTGCGCCAGGCACTCGGCCTCGGCGTCGACGGTCTCGGTGACGGCGATGTCCTTGCGCGCGAGCTCGTGGCGCAGGAGGCGCAGCGCCTTATGGATCGAAGCCCCCACGCGCACGCGCGCGGGCGGGCTCGCCTCCTTGATCTTGCGGGCGAAGGTCAGCAGATCCTGGCAGATCGTGGCGCCGAGCTCCACGCCCTCGATCAGCTCTTCCAGGTCCGGAACGGTCAGCTCCACCGGCTCGCCGCTTCGCGGCCCCTGCGGGAGCGCCGTATCGAGCTTGGCCAGCACCTGCTGAAGGATGTTGCCGAGGTCGTGGCCGATCGAGTGCGCCATCCGCCCGACGGCGGCGAGCTGCTCCTGGGCGAGAAGCTGGTGGCTCTGGGCCTCGATCTGCTCGACGTAGGCCCGCTCGCGCGCGCGCCGGTTCCAGGACGAGACGAGATTGCGCGCCTTCTGGATGATCTCGCCGCTCGTGAACGGCTTGTTGAGATAATCCCACTGGTCCTGGAAACCTCCGCCGAAGAACCGCGCGATGTCGTCGACCGAGCGATCCTGGTAGGCCGTCGCCACCACGACGAGCAGCCCCGAGTCGAGCGCCCACGCCCGCTTGATGAGCTCGAGCCCGTCGATCGAGCCGGGCATCCGCACGTCGACGATCGCGCCGGCGAACGGCCGCCCGGCGGCCAGCTCGCGCGCGAGGATGCCGAGCGCCTGCTCGCCGCTCTCGGCCTCGGTCACCTCGAAGGTCTCGCCCTCGACCCGCGGCGGCTCGCGGTTCGTGAGCCGGGACGAGAGCAGCGGCTTCTCGCGCTCGGGACAGAGAATGGTGCGATAGCCTCGCCGGATCTCGGGCTCGTCGTCGACCACCAGGATGCGGCGGTTCTCGTTCATGCGTTGCTCCTGGGGAGGACCATTTCAAACTCGGTGAAGGCGCCCAGCTCGGTTTCCCGCACCGTGAGCTCGCCGCCGCAGGCGCGCACGAAGCGGCGGCAGATGCTCAGGCCGAAGCCCGTGCC
>JACQAX010000193.1 GCA_016194795.1 Deltaproteobacteria bacterium
GCGATGGCAACAATTGCGGAGCTGGGCTTGAAGGTCGGCGTCCACCCCTGTGGGCGCGACAACCACATCCTCGACGTGCCGGGCGGCCTGGGCCTCGCGCACCGGTCGTTCCGCGAGCCCCTGAACGGCGTGTGCACCGGCTTTACCGTGCTGCAGCCCTCGTTCGAGCTGAATCGCAGGCGCGCGGCCGCCGTTTTCGCGCTCAACGCCGCCGGCGAGCTCACCGGCACCCATCAAATCAACGAGTGGGGCTTTCTCGATACCCCGATCACGCTCACCAACACGACGAGCGCCGGGCGCGCCTACGACGTCGTCTCTCAATGGATGATGCGCAAGGTTCCCGCGATCGGCGAGACGTCGAGCGTGGTGATTCCCGTCGTCGGCGAGTGCGACGACAGCGTGCTGCACGACCCGCGCGCGGCGGCGTGGGGCGGCCGCGAGCTTTTTGACGCCCTCGACGAGTCTCATCGCCTGGCCGAGCAGAACCAGAGCCGGACGGCGACTCTCCCTCGCGCGGCGTTCGCGCAGGGCGACGTCGGCGGTGGCACCGGCATGATCGCCTTTGACCTGAAAGCCGGTATCGGCAGCGCCTCGCGCGTGGTGCTGGTGGCCGGGATGCAGGTGACCGTGGGCGTCCTGCTCCAGACGAACTTCGGCACCCGCGAGCAGCTCACCGTGCTCGGCCGCAACGTCGGGCCCTCGTTGAAGCAGGAGCTCCCCAGGAAGCATCGCGAGGGGAGCTGCATCGGCGTGCTCGCGACGAACGCCCCGCTCTCGCCGCTTGGCCTGCGGCGCCTGGCCAAGCGCATGAGCCTGGGGCTGGCGCGCGCCGGCGGGCATGCCCACCATGGCTCGGGCGAGATCTTCCTCGCGTTCTCGACGGCCGATCGCTCGACCCACGAGCTTTCGTGGGAGACCGACGAGTGGAACCCGCTCTTGCAGTCCGCCGTCGAGGCGACCGAAGAGGCGGTCTACGGCTCGCTCCTCGGCGCCAAGCGCGTCGCCAACGCGCGCGCGACCGTCGCGGCGCTCGAGCCCGCCGACGTCTCGGGTTAGTCGCGGCCGAGGTGCGGGTCGACGCTCTGGAGCGCCTCGATCGCGCGAGTGCCGGGTGGCGCGGACTCCAGCGCCTTCATGATCTTCGGGTTGCGCGTGCCCCGATAGAGGCTGCCGAGCGCGGTCGCGGCCGCGGTGCGCACGTCGGCGCTCGAGCTCGAAGCGAGCTTCGCGAGCAGGACCTTGGCGATCCGGGCGCGCCCGATGAAGGTGACCTTCGTCTGGCTGAGGACGCGCGCGGCGTCGATGACGAGCGCCGGGATCTCGGTGTCCGATTTCAGCAGCTCGATGGCCGCCTCTTTCTCGAGCGTCGACAGCTTGCCGCGCAGGCGCCAGAGGAATCCGCGCTTTCTCAGGTACTGGTACTGCTCGACGATGCGGGCCTGCGCCGCCTGAAGCACGCTCAGGTACTGGTCGCGGGGAAGCTGGGCGCGAGCCGTCTCTAGAGTCAGGGCGATCGCCTGGAGGCGCTCGCTCTGGACGTCCTTGAAGTGCGAGATCGTGCGCTTGCGGATCTGATACGTCGAGATCCCGATCCAGGTCGGCAGGATGCTCAGCATGGTGACGGCCGTCAGCCCGTTGGAGATCTCCTTGAGAAGCGGAAGCGCCAGCCCCATCGACCCGACGATCCAGATCGGATCGATGGCCTTGGTCTGCAGCGGCGCAATCTCCTTTCCCAGCTCGGCGAAGCGCGCGTCGAGCTCGAGGTGGAGGCTGATCAGCTTCTGGAGGCCCGGGGCGCCCGCGGCACGCTCACGCACGAGCGACAGGAGCTGCCGTGCCCGGGCGCGAATCGGCTCGTCGGCTTTGCCTTTGCGGGTTTTGGTCGAGAGGTCGACGATCAGGCGCGGAGAAACGTCTTCGACCGCCCACGGCTCGTGCGCGGCGATCCCGTCGAGCAGCGCGATGGCGTTCGCCTCGGGGGCGAGCAGCGCCGCGAGATGGCGGCGCGCGCGCGTGGCGCGCGCGAAGGCGCAGTGGCGGATTTCGGCGAGGAAGGCGTCGGGCAGGTCCTTCGAGAGGATGGGGTCGAGGAACTCGAGCGCCGTGTCGCGCACGTGACCGCGCGTCTCCTCGACGCGGTCGAGGAAGTAGCCGAAGGCGCTCGGGCTGTCGACGCCGAGCTCGAAGAGCTTGAAGAGCGCCGTGGTCGCGACGACCGGGTTGGCCTGGTCGACCGAGGCATTGGCGAGCATCGTATCGGCCGGCGCGTCGTGCTTCGGGGTGTATTTCTCGATCACGGTCGTGGTGACGACGTCGTCGGCGCCGTGGGTCGCGTGCTCGAAGGCCGAGCGGGTACGCGGGTCGTGGCGGTAGGCGTCCATGATCGAGTAGAAAAGATCGCGCGTGGCGGCCTCGTCGCCCGGCTCGGCGGTCGTCGCGGCGGTCGTTTCGGCGCGGACGAGAGCCGTCGTGGGCCCGGTCGCGCGCGCCAGAGCCTCGAAGCTCAGGTCGAGCTCCGCGTCGTCGAGATATTTTTCCTCGCGCAGAGCCCGCTCGCACTCGAGCATCGAGCGCGTGCCGGCCCACGACGCGGCCGGGGCCGCGAGGGCGAGCATGAGCACGAGAAGGCTCCGGAGGAGCTGAGCGCCGCTGTTCCGCATAGGGGTGGGCGGGTCATATCATAATACCTGATTAATTTAATCAGAATAATTCAGAGCAACGCGGGCTGCTGGGCGCCGACGTTCGGCAGGATGCGCCGCGAGGGCGACTCCTCGATTTTACGCAGGAACTTGCCGGTGAGCGAGTCCGGGTTGGCCATCACGTCTTCGGGCGTGCCCGCCGCGACGACGAGGCCGCCGTGGCTGCCGCCGCCCGGGCCCATGTCGATGATCCAGTCGGCCTGCGAGATGAGCTCGAGGTTGTGCTCGATGACGAGCACGGTGTTGCGGCCGTCGACGAGGTCGTGCATGACCCGAAGCAGGCGCTTCACGTCGTCGACGTGCAGGCCCGTCGTCGGTTCGTCGAAGATGTAGAGCATGTTGGTCTCGTGGCCCTCGGTGAGCACCGAGGCGATCTTCAGGCGCTGCGACTCGCCGCCCGACAGCGTCGTCGAGCTCTGGCCGAGCTCGAGGTAGCCCAGCCCCACGTTGCGCATTTTCTTGTACTCGACCTCGAGCACCGACTTCTTGAACTTGCGGCCTTCGCACTCCTCGCAGGGGAGCTTCACGTCGGCCATGAAGTGCATGTCGAGCGTGATCTCGCCCTCGCCCTTGCACGTCGGGCAGCGGCCGCCGTCGACGTTGAACGAGAAGAACCCCGGCGTGTAGCCCCGCCGCACCGAGAGCGACTGGTTGGCCATGACCGTGCGGATGTCGTCGTAGATCTTGAGATAGGTGGCCGGGTTCGAGCGCGCGCTGCGGCCGATCGGGCGCTGGTCGAGCAGCACGACGTCGTGGACGAGATCGGCGCCGTAAAGCCTCTGGAACTTGCCCACCGGCAGGTTTTCCTTGTGGAAGAGCCGCGCGAGCGCGTTGTGGAGCGTGCGGTGGACGAGCGTCGTCTTGCCGCTGCCGGACAGCCCCGTGATCGCGACCAGCTGATGGAGCGGAAACTCCACCGTGACGTCTTTCAGGTTGTTCTCGCAGGCGCCGGCGATCTTCAGCGCCTTGCCCGTGAGCGGGCGGCGGCGGTCGCGCTTCGGGACCGTGAAGGTGCCCGTGAGGTACTTCGCGGTCAGGCAGCCCTTGTCGTCGAGGATCGCGTCGATCGGGCCGGCGGCCACGACCTCGCCGCCGCGATGGCCGGCGTGCGGGCCGATCTCGACGATGTGGTCGGCCGAGGCGATCACGTCGAGGTCGTGCTCGACGACGATCAGCGTGTTGCCGTGGTCGCGAAGCTTATGGAGAAGGCTGATCAGCTTCTCGGTGTCGGCCGGATGCAGGCCGATGCTCGGCTCGTCGAGCACGTAGAGCGTCGAGCAGAGCTTGTTGCCGAGCTGGGTCGCGAGGTTGATGCGCTGGCACTCGCCGCCCGAGAGGGTTTTGCCCAGGCGGTTCAGCGTAAGGTAGCCCACGCCGACGTCGACGAGGAATTCGAGGCGGCCGTTGATCTGCTTGATGGCGTCTTTGGCGATCGCGGCTTCCTGGCGCGGGAGCGTGAGGTCGCGGAACCAGACGTTGGCCTGTTCGATGGGGAGAGCGAGCAGCTCGGCCAGGTTCCTGCGGTTGCCCTCGGGGCCCAGCTTCACCGCGCGCGACTCGAGGCGCAGGCGCGAGCCCTGGCACTCGCCGCAGAGCTTCTGCATCTGGTAGCGGCGGATGAACACGCGGACGTGCAGCTTGTACTTCCAGGCCTTGAGCTCGTCGAAGCAGCCGCGGATGCCCGGAAATTTTTTCGTGCCGTCGCCGTCCCAGAGCAGCTTCTTCTCCTCGGCGGTGAGGTCGTCGTAGCGTTTGCCGATCGACGGGGCGTCGGTCTTGTCCACGACCGCGATCGCGACGCGTCCCACGCCGTGCTGGAAGGCCTGATCCAAGGCGTCCATCAGGCGCGAGTCTTTCGTGGGCTGATCGGGCAGCGCCATGCGGTCGACGACGAGGTAGGCGGCCTTGAGCTTCACCGGAAGCTTCTCCAGCTCGTTCAGCTCATGGACTTCGTCCTTGCCGTTCGCGCTGGTCGCGACTCGCTGAAAGCCGGAAGCCAGCAGCGCCTTGCGCGTGTCGGGCCACGTCTTCTTCGTGACGCCGATCTCGTCGATCACCGAAAGCACGTAAAAGCGCGTGCCCGCGCCCAGGCGAGCGAGGCTCTGCGCAACCGTCGTTGGGTTGTCGGAGAGCACTTCCTTGCCGCACTTGAGGCAGAACGTGTGCCCCACCTTCGCGTAGAGCAGGCGGAAATAGTCGTAGAGCTCGCTCATCGTCGCGACGGTGGAGCGGCTGTTGTTGATGTGGTTTTTCTGCTCGAGCGCGATGGCCGGCGAGACGTTGTCGAGCGAGTCGATGTCGGGCTTCGGCATCTTCTCGAGAAACTGGCGGGTGTAGGTCGAGAGCGACTCGACGTAGCGGCGCTGGCCTTCGGCGTAGAGCGTGTCGAAGACGAGCGAGGATTTGCCGGAGCCGCTGAGGCCGGTGACCACGGTGAACTTCTTCAGCGGAAAGTCGACGCTGATGTTCTTCAGATTGTTGGTGCGCGCACCGCGAAGGTGCATCGAGCCTTTCATGGGGCGGTTATTTTCTCTCTAGAGTGAAGGAGTCGAACTTCGTTTCGCCGCGAACGGCCGCGCAGGGCGGGACGCTTTCCACCCAGATCGCTCTCGCCGTCGTATCCGCGCGATGGACGATTTCATTTCGTACCACGTTCTTCGATCCCTCGCACGTTTTGGGCGCGGCGGTGACGGCGAGCTTCGCCGCGTCGTAACTTTCGGGTAAGTAGAGTACCCCGCTGGGCGCCACCCCGAGCTTCGTTTCGGGCGAGCGCACGGCCACGGCGTCGCCGGGGAACGCCGAGCGCTCCTCGAAGAGCCAGCGCGCGTAGCCGGCGAAAAGGTCGTTCCACGCGACGCCGTAAACGGAGGCGAGCCGCGCGAAACCGTCGCCGGCCGCCGGCGCGACGCGGCCGATCAGCCGGGTCTCGAAGCGAGCCATCAAGTACTCCGCCAGCAGCGACAGCCCGCCGTAGCTGACGCCGTATTGCATCACCGCGAGCGGCCATTCGGGGT
>JACQAX010000006.1 GCA_016194795.1 Deltaproteobacteria bacterium
CCCAACCAACCGGCGAGAGGCTATCGCAAGTCCGGTGCCAGGCTTTTCACGAGGAAAAACACTCCCGTCGCGTGGTGCGGGACAAAATGCGCCCAGTGGCCATCTGGCTCGAGATCAGGAGCGCAAGCGGGTCAGTCGGCGCGGCGGCCTTCGTAGACGGGCAGCACTTCGAGGCGCTCGACGAAGCAGTACTCGCGACCGAAGCCGAGCTTCTCGTAGCTGTGGAGGACGCGCTGGAAGGCGATCGCGGGGAGCGCCGACTTCGCCTTCAGATCCGCCAGGCACTCGTCGGTCTTGTAGAAGCGCTGCGAGCCGAGGGTCACGAAGCCAAGGTGCTCGGCGCGCGACTCGAGCTCGAGCACGCAGTTGTAACCCATGAAATGGCGGTGGTGGTGGCGACCGCCGCCGTGGCTGTAGTACGCCTCGACCGAGGTCTTCACCCAGAGCTCCGAGGGGCGGACGTGGCTGGCGGCGACGATGCGGTCGAAGTTGAGCTGCACGTCGCGCTCGATCTGCGCACAGGCACGCTCGAAGCGCGCCTTGTTGTCGGCGTTCGGGCGGTGGATGTAGTCGGCGTTGATCGTCAGCGTGCGATCGCGACGGGAGCGAACCTCGTCAGCGCGAGCCACCGGAAGAACGGAAACCACCGAGAGCGCCACCAGCAGAACCAAGTGCATCATTTTCATGCCGCCGCACATAACACAGCCAGTCGAAATGGGCTATGGTCTCGGAGCCTTCGACTGGACCACCGGAAATTTCAGTGGGCTGGCAGCTACTTACGGGCTGAGTTAAACTCGGAGCATGGGAAAATCGGTCGCCGCCGCGGCAGCCGCTCTACTGATGGCCGCCCCGACGCACGCGCCAGCTCGCGAACGCGTCGTTCCGGTCATCGTTCCCGATCAGTCGCTGCCGCGAAAGACCGCGCCGATCGGCGAAGCTCTAAAAAAGGCCGGCTCGCTCAAAGAGCACGGCCGAAACCAGGACGCCGAACGCCTCTATAACGAGGCCATCACCGCGAACAAAGACGACTATCGGGCCTACGAGGGGCTCGCCTCGATCGCGCGCGCGCGCGGCGATCTTCGCGAGGCGATCCGCTTCCTCGAGAAGGCGCGCGCCCACTCTCCACCCGACCACGTCGGAGCCGTGTGCATCCAGATGGGCAGCGCCTATTGCCAGCTCGGCGACTGGGCGGCGGCCGAGAGGGTCTACCGCGAGGCGCTCGCCGCCCACTCCGAACCGGTCTCCACGCAGTACGGGCTCGGCTTCGCGCTGTACAAGCAGCGGCGCTTCCGCGATGCCGAGGACGCCTTCCACGAAGCGGAGCGCGGCCTCGAGCGCAACCCCGACTCGCCGGGCCTGCGCGACTTTCGCACGTGGTTCGAGCCGATGCTGCGCCTTTTCCTGGCGCAGTGCTATGTCGAGCTGAACTTTCCGCGGTACGCGATCGTCGAAGCCGAGCAGGCGACGGCCGCCTCCTCGTCGGCAAAGATCGAAGACGACGTCCGCAAGACGGCCTGGAAAGTGGAGGATCGTTTCGACGAGCCGTTTCGCCGCGTGGGCTTCCGTTTCACCGGCCTCTACGACTCGAACGTGCTCTCGCCGTACACGACCGTCGTCGACCTCGACGGCCACCACGCGCCCTCGAGCGCCGCGGCGGCTCCCGCTGTCGAGCTCTATCTCGCCTCGAGCCCGACGCGCCGCTGGAGCTACGGGTTTCAGTACGCGCTCGTCAACACGCTCCACCCCGCGTCCGAGCCCGAGCGCGTCGACCACCTCGACACGATCTCCAACACGCCGACGGCGTGGATCGCGTGGTGGAACCTGCGCAACATGGAGTTCAAGCTCTTCTACGACTACGTGCACGTCATGCAGGACAGCAACGCCTACGCGCTGTATCTCCAGTCGCACGGGCCTCAGCTTTCGTGGCGCCTGTTCTGGGACAAGCGGCACGAGGTCTCGATCACCTACGGCCTGCGCCGCAACTACTTCCGCAACGACCCGTCGGAGGCCCCGGTGAACGCGTTCAACCAGAAGAGCGGGCTCGAGCACCATGCCGAGCTGCGCCTGGCGTTCACGGGGCCTTCGCCGCTCCTCCAGCCTTACGTGAAGCTGGGCACCGACGCCAACCTCGCGGACGGCAAAAACTTCCACGCGCTCGTCAACTGGGTGGAGGGCGGCATCGCCGCATCGCTCGGCGCCAGGGCGCGCCTGACGCTCGCGGGCGCGTATTATCACGTCGATTTTCCCGACCACGTGAAGTCGCGGGCCGACACCGTCAACCGCGTGCGCTCGGGCGTGCTCGTGCCGCTCGGCAGCCGTTTTTCCGCCACCGCCGACGTCGACTACGTCTCGTCGGCCTCGAACCTCCCGGAAACATATTCCTTCAGCCGCCTCACGCTCGCTGCCGGATTGACCTACACGCTGCCCTTCTGAGAAAATGAGACGTGAAAAACACGTCGCAAAAACTCGTGCCCCTCGCGCTTTCCGTGGCCCTCTTCTCGTCGTGCAGCTCGGCGCCCGACAGCTCGCGAACGGTCTTGAAGACGTACCGCGACCCTTCGGCCGCTCCGAAGCAGCCCGCCGCCGAGCTCGGCGAAAGCTGGGGTGCAGACGACGAGGCGAACAGCTCGGAGGCCGTGAGCCACATCGAGAAGATGCTCGTGGCGCGTACCGGCGGCTCGGCGCTGATGAAGCGCGACGCGCATCCCAAGCACCACGGCTGCGTGACGGCCGTCTTCAAAATCGATTCGAAGGCGTTGCCGGCGAAAAACCGCGTCGGCGTCTACGCGCACGACGGCGACGAGTTCAAGGCCTGGGTGCGCTTCTCGAACGGCGATCCCGACTCGACCAAGCCCGACACCGACGGCGACGTGCGCGGCATGGCCGTCAAGCTCATGGGCGTGCCCGAAACCAACTTCCTCACGCAGGCGGGCGTCGAGTCGACCGCCGGGATCGTCGACTTCGTGATGATGAACAGCCCGGTCTTTTTCATCAAAAACAGCGCGGATTACGCGGCGCTGATGCGCTCGCTCGACACGTCGACGGCAGCCCTGCTCTGGTTCATGGCGACGCACCCGAGCACGGCCATCGTCTTGCAGAAGGCGCGCGGAATGAAGGTGGGCAACCCGCTGCACCTCGACTACTTCAGCGCGACGCCATATCGTTTCGGCCCCGACGTCGGCCGCTTCAAGTTCGCCTCCTGCGTGCCGCTCGACAAGCGCGACAAGCGCGCGAAGAAGGCCGGCCCCGATTACCTGCGCGAGCGCCTCGTCGCGTCGCTCGGCGCCGACGAGGCGTGCTTCGACGTCTATGCGCGGATCGCCTCGGCCCACGATGCCAAGCTCGTCGAGAATCCGATGAAGCCCTGGAACCTCAAGAAGTCGCCCTACGTGAAGGTCGCCAGGCTCACCATCCCCAAGCAGACGGGCATCGACAGCGAGCCGCAGCTGGCGTTCTGCGAGAACGTGAACTTCAACCCGTGGCGTACGCCGCCCGAGAACCGTCCGCTCGGCGCGATCAACCGGGTGCGGCTCCAGGCCTACGGCCAGATCTCGGACCTGCGCCACGGCCACAACCGGGTGCCGCAGCTGCAGCCGAAAGACCACGACGTCTGCACGGGCGAGACCGCCCCCCTCTGCCGCAAGCTCTAGAAGACGAGCTGACTCCGAAGGTAGTTGACACATAGCGTCAACCACTATAGAACCCGCGGACGATGGAGAGCTGGAGGGCCTCATTATACCGCGTATTGCTCGCGACGGCGTTGCTGTTGGTGTGCACCTCCGTCCTGGCGGCGTCCAACGAGAAGGTCATCTACGTCTCCGACATCGACGACACGATCGTCCAGAGCAACGTCGCCAACAAGCTCGCGCTCATCAAGACGGCGCTGTTCCGCAAGCCCAAGAACGCCTTCGACGGCATGGCCGTACTCTACGAAAATCTGCTGAAAGAGAATCCCAACGCGTCGATCGTCTACGTCTCGGGCACGCCTGAGCTGATGCGCAAGGGCGTCACGAGCCTGCTGGCGCGCAACCGCTTCCCCAAGGGGCGCATGATCCTGCGCCGCTGGTTCCCCTTTCTGAGCGACATCACCTGGGGCTGGATCGGCGACACCATCCTGAGCAGCAAGAAGTTCAAGCTCCGCGCGCTCCGCAAGCTCATGCGCGAGAACCCCGACGCGAAGTTCGTCTTCCTCGGCGACGACGTCGAATACGACGCCGACGTTTACCGCCAGATGGACCGGGAGTTTCCGGGAATGGTGAAGCAGATCTACATCCGCCGCGTGATCGGGCGCCTGCCGCTCGAGAACGAGAACGAAGCCGACAAGCTCAAGCAGTTCTCGACCGAATGGAACATCGGCTATTCCGAGTACGAGGCGGACCGCCTCAGCGGCGACCGGCTGCTCGAAATCGGCAACGAGCTGCTGAAACGCGCCCGCACGCAGCCTCAGCTGGTGTACCCGCGCTTTCTCCGCAGCTTCATCGGCTTTCAGGACACGCCGCTCCACCGCAAGGCCGACCTCTCGTTTCTCGCGGTCTTCAAGGCGCTGGCCTACGACCTGGGCCAGGTCATCTCGACCGTCGCCCACTGCCAGCTCACGCTGCTCGGGGTAAACGTGGACGAGACACCCAAATCGCCGCCCAAGGCCGACTAGCGCGCGAGACGCTCTTCGAGCTTCTCGAGCTTGACCCGCTCGGCCTGCAGGCGGTTGACGAGCTTGTCGCGCTCGCCGAACGAGGCGTCGGACAGCTGGTCTTCCCGCTTGCGCTCGAGCTCCAGGTCTTTGAGGCGCTTGCGCTCGTCGGCAAGCGCGCGCTCGAGCTCTTTGCCTTCGGCGCGCGTGCGGTTCAGCGTATCGGCCGCCTGCTCCTCGCGGCGGCCGTCGTCGGGCGCGGCCGCGCGCAGCTTGCCCGACTCGTCCCGCAGCCGCTCGAACTCCGCCTGGGCGGCATCGTAGCGGGCCTGCGCGTCGACGATCTCGTCCATCGAAAGCCGCAGCTGGCGCCGGTCGCGGAGCTTCCGCCGCAGCTCGGCCATCGTCGCCTGCTGTGCCCGGATCGCCTGGCTGAGCTCGCTCTGGGCGGCCCGGCGCCTCTCGCCGTCATCGCGCTTCAGCTGCTTGAGGGTCGCGGCGCCGCTGCCGATCGCCGACCGATAGCGCGCCAGCCGCTCTTCGAGGTCCGAGACGGCCTCGCGCTCGTAGGCGATCTCGGAGCGCAGCTGCGCCGAGGCGCCCCCGCTCTTTTTCGCGTCCGCGTTCGAAACCAACGCGTCCAGCTCGGCCACTTTCTTGCGTTGAGCCTCGACCTGGGAGCGAAGATCGTCGGTGTTTCCACGTGGCGCCCCCCGCTCGCCGCCGTGTCGCCCGGCTTCAGAGAGCGCCTGGCGAGCAGCGTCACGCTCGGCCGCGAGCCGCGAATTCTCCTCGCGGAGCTGGCTGGCGCGGTAGCCACCGTAAAAAATGCCCATTGCGACGATCAGGTACAGCAGAAGCCTCACCCCCCGATTTTACGCGCGCCGCGCGCGAAGAAAAGAACGGCAGAGTTTGCCGCCTGCCGGCGCGCACCGGCGCTGCTATCCTGTACTTGATGAAGCGAGGCCCACTCCCAGCCATCTTCCTGCTCGTGCTGGCGCATGCGACCGTTGCGACCGGAGCGCGCGCCGACGCGCCCGTCGCGCTACAAAAAGCTGGGCTACGGCTTCGTCGTCATCACCGACCACAACCGCGTCGATACGGCCGCGCACTTCACCCAGTTCAACGATGAGGGCTTTCTCGCGATCAACGGCGAGGAGGTCACCGAGGACAGCCCCAGCGCCAAGGAGCCCGGCCACCCCCGGGTCGCCGTGCACGTGAACGCGATCTGCATGGACCCCGGCGCGACCGATCCGGCTCCCGGGCCGCATTTCGCCACCGTGAAGTCCGCGCTGACGAGCGCGCTGGACTACGTCGACGCGCATCCCGGCGCGATCGCGCAGATCAACCATCCCAACTACCAGTGGGCCCTGACGTACGACGATCTCAAAGACCTCAAGGGAGGCTCGCTCATCGAGATCGCCAACCAGCACCAGATCGCCCACAACGAGGGCGATGCCAAGCATCCGTCGGTCGAGCGCCTCTGGGACCGGCTGCTCACCGAGGGCAAGGACCTCTACGGCGTCGCGAGCGACGACATGCACGCGCTCAACCAGGGCCACGGCGTGAAGTGGGCGCACCCCGGGCACGGCTGGGTGCAGGTGGCCGCGTCGTCTCTCACCGCCGCGGGCGTCCGAGACGCGCTGGCGGCCGGGCGCTTCTACGCAAGCACGGGCGTCGAGCTCACGAACGTCACCGTGCTCGGCGGAACGATGGCGCTCGACATCAAGCCGTCGAAGGGCGCGCCGAAAGGCTACGTCACCGAGTTCATCGGCAAGGGCGGCAGAGTGCTCTCACGGCAGCAAGGGCTCAAGCCCACCTATACCGTGAAAGGCGACGAAGGGTACGTGCGCGCGCGCGTGCGGGGCCCGGACGGGAAAACGGCGTGGGTGCAGCCCGTCCGCGTCGGCCCGTAAGACGATCGGGCGCTAGGGCTTCGCGCCCGGCGGCGGCGCTGCCTTTTCGGCGATCGCCTTGAGCCTGGCCTTTTGGTCGGGGGTGAACTTCGCGGCGAACGCCTCGGGGTTCTTGAGCGCGTCGGCGATGAGGCTCTGCATCTTCTCGGGATCGCCGCCCGACTCGCGCGTGATCGTGTCCATCACCTCGGCGCTGAGCTCGTAGAGCTTCTGCGTGTTGGCTTCCGACCCGCCGGCGGCCTGGCGCGCGTTCTGGTCGGCGTCCGTGGCGCGGGCGTCGGCCGCCACGGCCTTCTCGCGCTCCTTCGGGTCGGCCAGCAGCTTCTTCGTCTTGTCGAGCGCCTCGGTCGAGGCGGCGTCGAGCTCCTTGCCCTGCCCGGCAAGCGCGACCGACGGCACGAAAACCAGCAGGGCGAACAAGATTCTCATCCCTCCATTTTACTCCTCGCGGGCGGGCCGGTAAACGCGAGGCTCGCGTCTCGCGCCGGAGCTGCTTGTTTTCGGGCATGCGTGAAAGGAGTCGACAGCTTGCCAGGCGCCGCTAGAGCGCTCGCGCGTCCCGGGCGCCAGCGTCGGGGGTGAACCGCGGAGAACACCCACGAAAAATACCGTGGAGTCCCGCGCCGCTGCGAAGGCCTCGGCGAGCGTGATCGACCGCCGCCCTGGCTCGGCTTTCGCAACGTCATAGCGCATGAGAGAGAAATCGCGTCTTGCGCGGCTAGCGCTGCTCGTGGCCTTTTCCGGATTCGTGTCGACGGCGTGCCAGCTCAACCCGAGCGGCGCGCAGCCGGCGGATGCCGCCGCTCCCGTGCTGAGACCGGTTTTACGTCCCGCGCCCTCGCCGACACCGACGCCGGCACCGAGACCCACGCCGACGCCGACTCCGAAACCCACTCCGACTCCAACTCCGACTCCGACTCCAACTCCAACTCCAACTCCGACACCGACGCCAACTCCAACCCCATCGGGCTCCTACCCGGGCTTCACCTACCATGCGCCCAGCGCGCGCCCGTACCTCTCACTTCGCGACTTCGACGCCGCCGACCGCGCGGGTGCGGCGTACGCGCGTTTCAAGTCCTGGGTCGACGCCGCCGTCGCCGGCAATCCGGGCTACAACTACTCCGCAGTCGACTCGGTGATCATGTACCACCTGACGGGCCAGACGCAGTACATCACCCACGCGATCTCGCTCGTCGAGCAGACGGTGGCCGACGCCGAGGCGGCCATTGCCGCCGGTCGCGCGCCCGAGATCGCCGGCGACTCGTACTACGGTGCCGGCGAGCTCCTCGACCTCGCGCTCACCTACGACTACGGCTACGACCGCCTGACCTCGAGCCAGAAGCAGCGCTGGGCGAGCTACGCCGACCAGACGGTGTGGAACATCTGGAACTGGAACGACGCCAAGTGGGGCGGGAAGGCGTTCCCCTGGAGCGGCTGGTCGGTTTCCGATCCCGGCGACAACTACCACTACGGTTTCTTGCGCGCGACGCAGTTCTGGGCGTGGGCCAGCCAGAACGCGACCTGGCTCTCGTTCCTCCAGCAGAAAAAATACGGCCCGCTCGTCGACTACTTCGCCAGGCTTCCCGGCGGCGGCAGCCGCGAAGGCACGGGCTACGGAGCTTCCCACCGCACCTTGTTCGAGAGCTCGCGCCTCTGGAAAGCCTCGACCGGAGAGAATCTCGGGGCCCTCACCACCCACGAGACCGACAGCATCGACTACTGGATGCACGCGACGGTGCCGACGCTCGACAAGTTCGCGTCGATCGGCGACCAGTCGCGCTCGTCCGAGCCGGTGCTCTTCGACTACCACGAGCATCTCGTGAAGGAAGCCGTGCTCGCGGCGCGCGGAACGGCGCAGGCGCGCCACGGAACCTGGTGGCTCAACCACAACTCGGTCACGAGCATGAGCCAGGGCTTCAACTCACGCATTGATCTGTTGCCGCTGCCCGATCCCGAAGAGCAGCCGACGCAGCTCGTTTACCACGCCACCGGCGCGGGCCACTTCTTCGCGCGCAGCTCGTGGGCGAGCGACGCCACGTGGATCTCGTACATCGCGGGCCCCTACGACCAGTCGCACGCGCGCCAGGAGCAGGGCGCGTTCACCTTCTATCGCGGCACCTGGCTCTCCGTGAGCTCCAACAACTGGTCCCACAGCGGCATCAACCAGGACGTGGGCGTGAGCAACGTCCTTCGCTTCGAGCGCGGCGGCTCGGTGCTCGGCCAGAACTTCTCGACGTCGTCGATGACGTACGCGACGGGCGCGAGCGGAAACGTGACCGCGCACTCCGACTTGAGCGCCGCGTACTCGAACAGCTCCGCCTACGTCCGCTCGTGGACGCGCGACCTCATGTACCAGGGCAACGTCCTCCGGATACAGGACACCTGCGCGGTCGCCTCGGACGTTCGCGCGGTCTTCCAGGTGCACGTGCCCGTGCAGCCCGTCGCCCAGCCCGACGGCTCGCTCGTCGCCGGAAAGCTCAAGATCACGCCGGTGATGCCGCCCCAACCCACGGTTCGGGTCGTCGACATGCGCACCGTCGACTCCGACTTCAACAGCGGCTGGCGCATCGAGTACGTCAATCCTTCGGCGTGCGCGTTCACGATCGAGCTGCAGGCTCTCTAGATCTCGGCGTCGCGAGGCGGCGCGACGGACGGGCCAAGCCCGCTCCGGGAACAGCTCGAGCGCCGCTCGCCGCCGAACGCGTGTCCCCAGCGCCGGGCGGCGTCGAACCCGTCGAGCGCGAGCGCCGCGCCCTCGGAGCCGCATTCGCCCGGCTCCAGCAGCGAGAGGCGATGACCCCAGCTGTCGTAGTGGTGCTGGTTTTCGCGCG
>JACQAX010000194.1 GCA_016194795.1 Deltaproteobacteria bacterium
CGGCCGAGAGCGCGGCGCACGAGGCGATCGCGAGCAGGAGGATCTTTCCGCGGCTCACCTTCCAGAGCAGGCCGTCGTAGAGGAAGTGCAGGAGACCGGTGAAGACCGCATACGCGATCAGCAGCCCCCACGGCCTGACCGAGCCGTGCGCGAAGACGTTCGTGAGCCCCAGCATCAAAGCCACGAGCAGGGCGTTGCCGAGGAAGGTCGCGCCGAGCTTCACCCCGTACTTGCGCTGCGCGTAGACGTTGACGAAGACCGAGTACTCGAAGGCGTGGCTGAAGCCGAGCACGAGCACGCCGACGAGCAGCGAGTGGGCGAAGCACGCCATGATGAGCGCGACCGACAAGGCAAAGAGCAGCTTGGGAATGCTCTCGGGGCGGTAGTTTTCGAGCTCGCACGAAAGCCATTTCCAGGTGAACCATCCCGCGTAGCCGAGCGCGGGGGCAAGCAGGGCGAGGCTCGCGGGCTTGAGATAGGGGAGCCAGCGCGTGAGAAACTGGATCTCGGGTGGCCCATACGAGATGATCCTGGCGCCCATGCCGGCGTAGCGGAACGCCGAGCCGGCGATCACCACCGCGAGCCAGGAAAAGAACAGGTGGCGCTCGACGCGCGCCTCGCCGTGCCCGAGCTTCGACGAGTAGATGCGCAGGAAGCCGTATTTCTGCATGATGGTGTGGTACACCTGCCAGACGCCGCTTACCGCGGTGACGAGCGAGTAGAACGCGACGAGCGCGGTGCGCGCGCTCCCGTAAGGGAGCGCATGGTAGGCCACTCCGGGAGCCACGAGCAGCAGCGCCACGACCGGCGTCCACACGAAGATCGCGCGGTGGCGAGCGAAGACCTCGCGGTCACCGTAGGCGAGGCCCAGGCTGTAGTGGCGATGCATGCGGTTGACGAACAAGGTCAGGGCGATGAGCGCCTGCACGGCCGCGGGGCAGGCGAGCTGGCTCTCGGCGTCGCAGACGAAGCCCGGAAGCGCGAGCGCCAGGAAGGCGTAGACGAGATACAGCGGCACCCACGAGTACCCGATCAGGGCGAGGTCGACGAAGGGGCTGTGCATCCACATCGCAACGATTGTAGTACGGGCGGCGCCTAAAATGTACTCAGGAAATCGAGCAACGCCGCGGCGTTGGCCGCCGGGTTCGGCGTGCGCCGGAAGACGAACGCGCGAGACGAGCGCGCGATCGAGAAGGCGGTCGCGGCGCGGGATGCGGCGATCCGCGCCAGCCTGAGCAGGTGGGGGGGATCGAACCTCAGCAGATACTCGGCCATCTGCGCGACCCCGAGGCCCACGACCATCGAGCGGGTGAGCGCGGCCAAGGCGCGCTCGCGGCCGCACTCCTCGAACGCGGCCTCGTCGAAATCCCGCCCGCCGTCGACGAAGATCGCGTCCACCGGGCCGGGGCTCGCGATCTCGCCGGCCGCCCAGGGATAGAGCAGCTTTTCGGGGAAAAGGCGCCGGGGAAAGGGGCGTCCCTGTCCGGCGAGCTCGGCGCCGAACGGCTTCACCGCCGCCGCGGCCAGCGCGAGGCGGTTCGGGTGCGGAGCCATGCCCTTGCGCGTGAGCAGCGGCGTCTCATCGGAAAAGAAGGTCGCCTGCCCGGCTCGCTCGCGGCGCAGAGCCATCGCGAGCGTCGACTTTCCGCCGCCCTCGTCGAAGACGCAGAGCGCGTTCCGGCCGTGCGCGCGAAAGCCGAGAGCGTGCACGCGATGCAGGCCTTGGGCATCGAACAGCTCTCCGACGACCGAAAGCGTCGCATTATAGGCGATCTCGTAGAGGAGCTCGGCGTCGGCGGCCTGGATCCCCACCGAGAGCGCGAACGGGTCGCTCGCGTCGAGCACGGCGGCGCTCGCGTCGTCATAGCGGACCAGCCGCTCCGGTCCGGTTCCGCGCGCTTCGCACATTCGCGTGCGGAAAAGGCGCGCCGGCAACCTCTTGTCACCCGAGGCGAAGGGCCGGGCCGAGAGCGCGAGCACGGCGCG
Organism: Deltaproteobacteria bacterium; assembly: GCA_016194795.1. Taxonomy (GTDB): domain Bacteria; phylum Bdellovibrionota; class UBA1018; order UBA1018; family UBA923; genus JACQAX01. The sequence goes on from JACQAX010000194.1 coordinate 1,987, forward strand.
CGGAAGCTCCTCGGAGGGAGCTTCGTTCCCGGGCCAGGCCGCGAAGTCGGCCGCAAGCCTTGCCGCGCAGTCGTCGGCCGCCGCGGTCCCGTCGGACTGAAGCTCGAGCCGCACGCCATGTCCGGCGGCAGGGAGCAGTTGGATGATCATCCAAAGCAGGTTAACTTAATAAGGTGAACGAATCCCGGATATTCCGCCATCAGATCCAGACGCTGGCGATCGCCAATCTCAAGGCGCGTTATCGCAAAACCTTCGCGGGCTTCCTGTGGGTGGTGCTCAATCCGCTCATCATGTTCGGGGTGCAGAGCCTGGTGTTCCGCAAGTTCATCCGGCTCGAGGTTCCCGACTACGGCATGTTTCTCCTGTCGGGGCTGCTGCCCTGGATCTTCATTCTGCAGACGCTCGAGATGTCGACGTCGCTACTCGTGGTGAACGGGCGTCTCCTGAAATCCTTCCCGCTGAACCCGCTCGTCTGCCTGCTCGCGCAGCTCTGCGATAACGCCGTCAACTTCGTCGCCGCTTTCGTGCTCGTGCTCGTGCCGGTCTGGATCCGCACCCCTGGAAGCAAGCTCGGGCTGATCTTCCTTCCTCTTCCGATCCTGACGCTCTTCATCGGCGTGTTCGGCCTGGCCTGGCTGCTCGCCAGCCTGCAGGTGTTCTTCCGCGACACCCGCTTCATGGTGAGCTTCGTGATGAGCTTCGCCTTTTTCCTGACGCCCGTCTTTTATCCGGTCGAGTACGTCCCCAGCCAGTTTCGCTGGATGGTTCTCGTCAACCCGTTCCACCATCTGCTCGTGCCCTTCCGCATGTCGCTGTACTCGTTCACGCCGCAGGGCTTCGCGCACGCCATCGGCGTCGCGGCGGGCGTGGCGCTCTTCTTCCTGGGGGCCGCGGCGGTTTTCTGGAGACTCAAGAGAAACGATGTCTACCTCAACATCTGATAAACCCGAGCCGATCATCACGCTCAAGAACGTGAACCTCGTTTTCAACACCGACGTGTACCGGGCGATGAGCTGGCGAGACGTGTTCACGCGGGCGTTTCGCGATCCGCTGGCCGCGCTTCGCGCCGAGCACGACCGCCTTCCGGTCGCCAAGAACATCTCGTTCACGATCAACCGCGGCGACCGCATCGGGCTCATCGGCGTCAACGGCTCGGGCAAGACCTCACTCTGCCGCTGCATCGCCGGAATGTACCACCCCACCACGGGGGCGATCACGCGGCGAGGCGCGATCCGCGCGGTTTTCGACACCGGAATCGGCATCCAGCCCGAGCTTACCGGGCGCGAGAACGCGCGGCTGCTCGCGAGCCTCCGTTTCGCGTCTACAGCAACGGCATGCAGGCGCGCCTTTGTCTTTCGATGATCTCGTGCCGCCCGTGCGACATCCTCATCCTCGACGAAGTCTTCGACGGCGCCGACGCGTTTTTCCGCGAGAAGATCTCGAGCCGCATCCTCAAGATGATCGAGAGCTCGGGCGCGGTCCTGTTCGTGAGCCACGGCATGGAGCAGGTGCGACGCGTGTGCAACCGCGTGCTCGTGCTCAAGGAGGGCGCCGTGGTCTTCGACGGCGACGTCGAGACCGGAATCAAGCTCTACGGGACGGTATGAAAAGTGGTGCGGATGGAGAGACTCGAACTCTCATGCTTTTGGCGTACGACCCTGAATCGTATGCGTCTACCAATTCCGCCACATCCGCACGAACCACTTTCTTGAACCAGGAAGGGGCGACCATAACCTAGGTCGGCCTACATTTCAACAGAGGTATCCCCAAGGATTTTAAGGATCTGGGCGTACACCTGGTCGGCCATCAGCGCCTGGCCATAGCTGGTGAGGTGGGCGAAGTCCCACCAAAGCAGCCCCGAATCGGCCACCTGGGGCGACGAATAGTAACGATGCGCGTCCAGCACGGGAATGCCGTGCCTGGCGGCGACGTCGAGCAGGTCGCGATGGCGGGCCAGAAGCGACGACTCCGACATGCCATCGGTTTCCTCACCCTCCATGTCCTGGCTGGTCTCGGGGTCGGTTGCCTCGAGAACGAAAACCGTTTTAGCCCCGATCGCGGCGTCGAGCGCGACGAGCTTTTCGAGGTTCGCGGCGAAGTCGGCGCGCCCACGGTCGCTGCTGCCCAGAACGGCGATGACGAGCTGGGGCTTCCAGCGCGCCCAGCGCGCCCGATGCTCGTCGACGAGGCGCTCCAGGTTGGAGGCCCGAACTCCGGTGTTCAGGAGCGCGCCGGCCACGCCGGTGCGGGCAGCCAGCTTTTTCTCGAGCAGGTTGCTCCATCGCTCGCCTTCGACCCGTGCTCCCGTGCCCCACGTCTGCGACGTGCCGAGCAGCAGCACGCGGAGCTTCGCGGGATGGGCGAGGAGGGGCTCGAGAAGCCGGGCGACTTCGCCGTTGCCGCGGTCGATCGCCTCGCTGACGACCTTGCGCGAGGGCCAGGCGCCCGAGAAGTGCTCGTGGGCGACGTACCGCGCGTCGAGCCCCGCAAGCAGGACGGTCGAAAGAAAGGTCGTGGCATGCACCACGAGCGTTCTTTTGCGTTCCCCGCCCGGGCTGACGAGCAGAGCGACGAGCGCGATCGCGGCCGAGAAAAGCGCGAGCGGGGCCACGGGCGCATTGGCGAAGCGCTCGTCGAAAAGCTCGTGCCCCTCGCGGTTGAGCGCTCGGATTCTCGCGACGGCGGCCGGGTGGCGGCCGCCTCGGACCACGATCGTGGCGGGACCCGCGACCGTGGCGTCGAGGGCCGGCATAGCGGTTCCGTTCCAGCGAAGGCCGAGCGCGCCATCCAGCGGCTTCAGCTCGAGCTCGTTCCATGCATCGCCCGGCTCGGGCAGCGAGAGCGGCTGCTTGCGGGTGAATTTTCCGACCGGGTCGACCGCGACCAGTGCCGACGGGAAGAGCGGGTTGCGGCTCACGCGAACTCCGACCGCGCTCCCGGCGGCGTCGCGAAAGAGCACGAGCAAGTAGGCGTTGGCTTCGAGGCGGAAACGGACGAGAAGCTCGCCGACCCTGGCCGGGTCTTTGCGGTAGACCTCCTGGTGGCCGTACCAGCGCTCGAGGTTCAGCCGGTCTCCCGCGAGCGAGTTGCGGCTCGTGGTGAAATCCTCGGCACCGAGCAGACCGGTGTTCTCCTGAAGAAGCTTGCCGCTGCCCCAGCTCGCGTGGCGTTCCAGTGAGTGCGTCATCCGCAACGCGAGCCAGGCGCCGGACGCGAAAAGCGCCGCGACGAGGAGCGTGACCGCGGCGTGTTTCCGGGATCGTTCCGACATCCGTCGATTGTACCGCCGATGGCGACGAACGGGAAAGGGCTTGCTCGCTCCGGACCCCGCCGCTATCGTGGCGTGGGATAAGAAACGGATGGGACGAGGCGAGCGGTACTTCATCGGAATGAACAAATGGGGGCACGACGCGTCCGCGTGCCTGCTCACGCGCTCGCCAGGCCGGCCGCTCGGGATCGAAATCTTTCTGAAGGAGCGGCTGACGCGAAAGAAGAAGGCCAAAGGACCGCTCGAGCCCGCCCTTCTCCCGATCCGCGGGAAAACGGATCCCGCCCGCAGCGCCTATGCCGAGAACAGCTACCTTGGCAGGCCCGACGCGATCGAGGCACGGCTCGCGGCGAGGCACCCGTCGTACTTCGACCAGGTTCGCGAGCTCGGGCTCGAGCCTTTCTATTCCCGTTTCAACCGCGACATCGGCTTCGTCTCGCACCATCGCTGCCACGCGCTCGCGGTGGCCGCGATCTCGCCGTATCGGAAGTCGCTCGTCCTGGTGATCGACGGCGCGGGCAACTCGGTCGACGACTTCGACGACGACGACGGCGAGCTGGTCGAGTTTCCGCGCCCGGCGAACGCGCGCGCGCGCGTCGGAAAGTTCATGCCGAGCGAGTGGTGCTCGGTTTATCTTCAAGATGGCCCCCGCGTGACGTGCGTCGCCAAAGAATGGCAGTACGAGAGCCTCGACGAGCGCGGGCGTCCGCTCCCACCGACGATCAGCCTCGGGAACCTCTTCGCCGAGGCCTCGCGCCACATCTTCAACTCGCCGATGGACGCCTGAAAAGTGATGGGTCTGGCGCCGTTCGGAAAGCCGTCGCGCTTTGCCGGCGGCGGCGCCTACATCGAAGGGCTCGACCCGGGCAAGGCGTTCACCGGGCGCGGAAAGAGGGCCTGGGAGGCGTCGGGCCGTTTTCGCCACTATTCGAACGTCGCCGCGTCGGTGCAGGCGCATTTCGAGGATAAGCTGCTGGCGCTGGTCAGGAGGCTGAGAAAAAGCTTTCCGGATCGCGCCAACCTGATCTTCACCGGTGGGTGCGCGCTCAACTGCGTGGCGAACACGAGGATCTGGGAGACCGGGTTGTTCGACAGCGTCTACGTGCCCCCGTTCCCGGGCGATGAGTCGATCGCCTTCGGCGCCGCCGCCGGGCTGCTTTTGGGCGGCCCGAAGACGATTTGGACGCCAGTGGGATGGGGCGAGCAGCGAGGAAATTTCGGACCCCTCTCTTCGACGGCGGCCGAGGCCGAGGTGCGCCGGCATTTCGCCGGACACGAGGTCTCACGCCCCAACGAGCTCCACGCCGACGTGGCCGGGCTTCTGATGGCGGGAAAAACCGTCGGCT
>JACQAX010000121.1 GCA_016194795.1 Deltaproteobacteria bacterium
GCGGACTTTGCATGAAAATCAGCGGCGGATTCTCGACTACCTGCTCAACCACCCCGACGGGGCGACGCTCGAGGAGCTCGGCGAGCACCTCGGCGTTTCGAAGACAGCGGCCAAAGAGCACCTCATCAAGATCGAAAGCCTGGGCTATCTCGCGCACGTCGACGCGAAGGGGGCGGTGGGACGCCCCAAGCGCCGGTACCTGCTTTCACCCGACGGCCACGAGGCGTTTCCGCGTCAGTACTCCTGGCTCTCCAACGTGCTGCTCGAGCTGCTGGCGCGCGACCTCGGCAGCGAGGGCGTCTCGCGGCTCATGGGGAAGCTCGCCGCCGACGTCGCCAAGTCGATGGAAGCGCGCTTCAGCAAGGCCCGCGACACGCCGGCGCTTCTGGCCGAGCTCACCGCGGCGATGAACGAGCTCGGCTACCGCGCCTCCGTGCGCCAGAGCGACGTGCGCAAAGGCGCGGTGCTCGAGGCGACCAACTGCGTTTACCATTCGGTGGCCAAGCGCCACCCCGAGCTTTGCAAGTTTGACGTGAAGTTCATGGAAAACGCGACCGGCATGAGCGTCAAGCTCGAGAGCTGCATCGCCAAGGGCGCGTCGGTCTGCCGGTTTTGCCTGCGGAAAGGTTAGCCGGGGGGGCGCCTTACCCCGCGAGAACCCCGCGGCGCCGCTGGTCGCGCTCGATCGAGCGAAAGAGCGCCGAGAAGTTTCCTTCGCCGAACGAGAGGTGGTTCTTGCGCTGGATGAGCTCGATGAAGATCGGGCCGACGAGGTTGCGCGTGAAGATCTGGAGCAGGTAGCCCTTCTCGTCGCCGTCGACGAGCACCTGGTGCTCGCGAATCTTCCGGTGGTCCTCGGTGACGTTCGGCACGCGCTGGAAGACTTCACGGTAGTACTCGTCGTCGATGTCGAGCGTCTCGATCGAGCTGCCCTCGAGCGCGTCGAGCGACGCGAGGATGTCGTCGGTGAGGAACGCCAGGTGCTGGATGCCCGGGCCGCGGTACTCGCGCAGGTACTCGTTGATCTGCGACCCGCTCTCGGTGCCCTCGTTGATGGGGATGCAGAACTTCCCGCACGGCGAGCGCAGGGCGTGCGAGACGAGACCGGTGCTCGCGCCGCGGATGTCGAAGTAGCGCACCTCGGTGAAGCCGAAGACGTTCTTGTAGAAGTCCGACCACTGGCGAAGCGTGCCCTGCTCGACGTTGTTGGTGAGGTGGTCGAGCGCGAGAAAGCCCTTGGCGACGGCGAGGTCGGGGCGCTCGAGCTTCTGGAAGCTCTCGAAGCCGCGGCCCGCCTCGACGAGGTAAATCAGGCTGCCGCCGATGCCGAACACCGCCGGCACGGCCGAGCCGTAGTCGGGGCTCGGCGCGCGGCGCGCCCCGCGCGAGAGCGCGAGCTCGAGGGCGCGGGGGGCGTTTTTCACGCGCCAGCCCATCGCCGTGATCGACGGGCCGTGGAGCGTGGCGAAGTCCCGGCCCGAGGTGCCGGCCTCGTCGTTGAGGAGAAAGCGGATCTGGTTCTGCTCGTAGAGGCTCACGTCGCGTTTCTCGTGCCGCCGCGTCCGCGAGAAGCCAAGCTCCTGAAAGAGCTGGTGGAGCCTGCGCGGCTCGGGCGAGGCGAACTCGATGAACTCGATGCCGTCCAGGCCGAGGTCGTTGCCCCTGCTCATGCGCTGGCCTCCGGCCGCTCGAAGAGCAGCTCCATCGGAAGGGCGCGCCCCTTCGAGGCGTCACCGAGCAGCCCCATCAGCACCTTGAGCAGGTCTTCGGTGGTCACGATGCCCACGAAGCGGTCGCCGTCCATCACGAGCACGGCCGAGATCTTGTCGGCGACCATCAGGCCCGCGACCCGGCGCAGATCGGCGTTGCGATGGACCGATTTGACGGGCCAGCTCATGTAATGGCGCACTTTCGCGCTCGGGTCGAACTCGACCGTCTCGAAAACGGGGATCTTCGCCTGAAGCGTCTCTTCCCACCGGAGCTCTGATTTCATCGCCCGCTGCACGTCGCGGTCGGAGACGATGCCGATGAGGTTCATCTCGTCGTCCATGACCGGAAGATGGCGCAGCCGATTCTTCTGCATGAGCTCGAAGGCCTGCGACATCGGTGCATTCCAACCAATGTGGATGATTTTCGACGACATGGCTTCTGAAGCGCGTTTGAACATGATGAGACCCTCCCGCCTCACAACTTGCAATGGGCGGGCCAGGCTAAATACGCGAAAAATCAAGGGAGCCGCGGGGCTCGTCGGGACATCTCGTCCCGCCGTCGCTCAAACGTGTCTCAAAAGCAGCTGTCCAGTATCTTGTAAATTTTTGCGTTTGTTTACTCCCCGTTTGTTTCCTCCCCATCGATGCCGCCACGTCGCGCACGCTCATTGCAACCCACCGTTTCGTCGAACCAAAAAAAGGGGAAGCGGAATGGAGAAGCAGCCAGGCGAAAAGGACAAGGAGGCGCAGAAACCGGAGAGCGAGCAAAACGTGGCGCACACGCCGGACGGCGAGCTGCCGGATCCGGAAGCTACGCGCGTAGGCAAAGAGGTCTTGACCGAGGACGACGCCAAGAAAGCGAGCTAGGAGCCCGCCGGGGGGCCATCAATTTCTCGACGAGAGCTCAGTCGGTCTCGGAGTCCTTGCGATGGCTCGTCGCGAAATCGACGGGGTTGGGGTCGAAGAAACGGGTGGCGGCTCGCGAGGTGAAGATCTTCGTCCCGGTGGTGACGTAGCCGGAGTCCCACGTCGGGTCTTCGACGACCCAGCGGCCGTCGATCCAGATCTCGTTCCAGGCGTGGTTCTCCCAGGTGTTCTGGGAGTGGGGCGATGCCTGGCCGCGCACGTATTTGGCTCGGAGGCCGGCGGCCCGGTGGAGGGCGGCGCTGAGGTTGGCGTAGCCCTGGCAGACGGCGCGTTTGAGGGCGAGCGTCTCGAGCGCATCCGAGCGGTGGCGGCTGCGCGGGTTGCCGCTGAAGTACTGGTCGGTGTCGTACGTGACGTTGCTCGTGACCCACGCGTAGAGCGCGCGCGACCTTTCGAGGTCGGTTTTCGCGTCGCGGGTGAGGTTTGCCGCGAGCTCGCGGATGGCGGGGTCGTCGCTTTCGATGTCGGTGCCGGGAAGCAGGAAGCTCTCGTCGGCCGCGTCGTCGTTTCGCACGTCGAGCTCGCCCACGCGCCAGGTGTAGCGGGTGATGCGGTCCTGGTTCGTCGTCGCCCAGGCGACGATCTGGTAATCGCCCGCCCCGCGCTTGAGGTAGATGTGCTGGTCGATCGCACCGCTTGCCGCGGGCCTGGCGAAGTATTCGCCGGCGGCGCTGCCGCCGCTCGAGAGCTTGAGCCAGAGCCAGCGCACCTGAGGCGACGCGGTTCCCTGGATGCGCACGTGGCTGTCGCTCACGCGGGTCGAGGCGATGCGAAGGGCGACGCCGCCCGTGCCTTCCTCGGCGCTCGAGAGCACGCGCGTGCGCGGGTCGGTCACGTCGGTGTTGGTGATCTGGGTGCGTGCGAAATAAGCGTAACGGTTCTCGCCGTTGGGGGGCGCGGTGAAGACCTGGATGGCGTAGTCGCCGGGGCCGCCGTTGAGGAAGACGCGTTTGGCGAAGAGCTGGTCGTACGTCACCTCGCTCGTGACGAGGCTCGCCTGGTAGCCGCTGGGGCCGCTGACCTGGATGAGAACGCGGGTGGCATCGGGGTTGAGCTTGCCCGAGACGATCGTCGAGCTGTCGCCCGTCGTGGGGGCATCGGTCTGGACGGCAAGGACGGCGCCGTAGACGCGATGGTGGCGGATGACGTCGTCCTCGTCGGCGATCGCGGTGAGGGCGAAGGCGGTGATTAAGATGAGGATGAGCTGGGGTTTCTTCTTCATTATATAGTCCGCGGTTTGCGGTGGGGGGGATACAAGGGCTGTGCCAGGGTCGGGGGCACGTGATTTCGCGGGGATGGGCCGGGGTGGGGTGTTCAGCGGGTAGACGGTTGCGTGATCTTCAAGATGTAATCCCCGTCGTCCGGACAGGTGCCGCGCCCGTCGCAGTTGGACGTCGTGACGTAAATCGCCCCGTCGGGGCCCTGGACGACGTCGCGAAGCCGCCCGTACTCGCCCTGCAGATACGCCTCATGGCTCACGAGCGTGAGGGTGCCGGGATCGAAGACGACGCGATGGAGCTGCAGGGCCTCGGGCGCGCTCATCCCGAGCATCCCGACGAGAAAGTTTCCGTTGAACTCGGGGATCGCGCAGCCGCGGCAGATCGTCCCGCCGCCGGGCGGCGCCGACGCCTGCCAGCTGAGGACGGGCGTGATGAGCCCCGGCTGCGTCTGGCACGCCGTGATCGCGGGCCACCCCAGGTTGCTTCCGGCCTGGAGAAAGCTTATCTTGTCCCGGCCCGTGAGCCCGAGCTCGCCCGTCGGGCCGTTGTCGGCGATGATCAGCGTCGTGGCGTCGACCCAATCGAAGGCTTCGAGGTTGCGAAGGCCCGAGGCGTAAACCGGCGTGCCCGGAAACGGGTTGTCTGGCGGAATTCCGCCGTCGTCGTTCACGCGCAGCAGCTTTCCGTTCAGGCTCGCGGGATCCTGCGCGCGGTTCGGGTTCTGCGCGTCGCCGGTGGCGACGTAGAGCTTGCCGTCGGCACCAAACTTGATTCTGCCGCCGTCGTGGAACGCGCCCGACGGAATGCCATCGAGGATCACGCGATCGGAGCTGGCCTGGGTGTGGTCGGCCGAGAGC
>JACQAX010000122.1 GCA_016194795.1 Deltaproteobacteria bacterium
CCATGCCGACCGCCGGGCTTCCGACGGGGACGTTGCAGGTGAAGGAGCCGCCGGTGATCGGATCGGCCGTCTGCTCGTGAAAGTAATATTTGACGTTGGAGTTGGCGAAGATCGGCTGGACGTAGAAGCCCAGGTTGTTGGTCGTGCCGACCGTGCCGACGATCGTGGCGCCACCGCCGCCCGCCGCCCCGCCGCCGCCGCCGCTTCCCGTGCCTGCGGCCGGCCCGTTGTCTTTACAGGCCATCGCGCCCAAGGCCAGGCACAGAGCGACCACGACGCATCCCGCGTTCAGAACAGTATTGGCTTTTCTCAAACCCATATCCCCTTATCGGTAATACCCAAGAGAAAATTATAAGATGTCCGCGCCTTCGATACAAAACCGGGCGCAAAGCCTTGGTTTTCCGAAGTTTCGTTTTTCCAAAATGCAATCCAGCACCCTCGAAAAGCGCCGATGCGGTCCATCAACTCTTCTTGTCGGAAGAGGGCCGCTGAAAATCCAGCGGCAGTTTCTGCCCGCCCCGCGGCCCCGTCCGGCTTCTAATACCCGGGCGTTTTCCCGATAAGTCACTCTGATGAGATGGCTTCGCACCGGCATCACCAAGCTCGCCTGCGCCCTGAGCCGCACGCCCGACGAGACGCGCTCGCTCACCGAGGTGTCGTCGGCGCGCGCGCGCATCGCGCTCTTCGCGGCGATCGCGGGCGTCTTCGCCGTGCTGTACGCGCCGGTGCTCGGGCGCCACTTCGCGCTCTGGTCGAGCTTCCACCCCGCCGTCGAGCTCGGGCCGGGACTCTGGAAGGCCGTCTACACCAACTTCTCGAACTGCTCGAGCGTCCCGGGCGAGGACCAGAACTGCCCGGCCGACCCCGAGAATCCGATGCTGTGGCACAGCCCCTACGAGCGCGACGACGCCCGCCATTTCGGCCGGGTGAGCGCACGGCGCTACCGCGACTACTGGATCGGCGCCGAGATCCCCGTCGGCACGCTGGCCGAGGCCCGCGTCCAGAACGCCAACCAGCTGCTCCTCGGCTACATCGTCGGCAGCTACCGCATCTTCCTCGACGGCGAGTTCGTCCTCGGCACGCGCTTCGGCCAGCGCGACACGAACCCGATCATCCTCAACGTGCCGCCGGCCAAGCTGCGCGGCGGGAAGCCGCTTTTCGTGGCCATCCACGTGATCTACGACACCGACGTCGCCGCGCCCGACGTCCTCAACGCCGAAACCGGTGGCGAAGGCTTCGTGACGAGCTCGGGCGCCAACGCCTACCGCAACTACATGGCTTTCTGGGACAAGGCCCGGCCGTTCTCGCTGATGCTCACCTACAGCGTCATCGCCGGCCTCTTCTTCTTCTTCTGGATCTCGTCGCCGATCAAGCAGGAGTATTTCTACATGGCGATGTTCGCGCTCGTGGCGGCCTTCTACCAGGCGCGCAAGCTCGACCTGTTCTCGACCGCGCTCGGCTCGCAGGCCAACAACCTGATCGAGTACGTGATTCGCTCGTACGTGGCGGCGTTCGGCATGTTTCTCGGGCTGGCCTTCTCGCGCACCCGGCGCCTGTTCTTCACGATCGGCCTGCCGCTCGCGCTGGGCCTTCCGCTCGTCCTCTTCCTGGGCTTTCCGGCCGCGCGCTACGAGCTCTACCAGTTCAACCGCCTCTGGTTCACTCCCGCCGCGTTTCTGGCGGGCGCCGCGCCCTGCTTCCTGCAAGGCTTCCACCTCCGCTCGCAGGTCGCCGGCGGGAGCTCGTATCTGCCGGTTCGCGCGCGCCGCCTGGTGCTCTTCGGGCTCGGGCTGCTCAGCCTCGCCGCCTACTACTTCTGCGTGCCCCGCGATCTCGTCGCCTCGTCGATGCCGATGTTCCTCGACGGGCTCGAGCACTTCGTCTTCATGATGCTCATGGGCTCGATCGCGCTTCGCGAGTACCACCAGCAGGAGTTCCTCGTCTCCAAGGCCCCGGTCTCCGAGTACCACCGGCGTCCCGTACTGCCCGAGCGCATCACGGGCGCGCTGCTCGTGGCCGACCTCAAGGACTCCGAGGCGCTCTATCGCTACCGCGCCGTGCACGCCCAGGCCAATGCCCTCAAGACCGTCGTGGAGATCACGATGATCTCGCAGGCCATCGAGGCGGATTACCGCCGCATGCAGCTCCTCCCGCCCGACTCCGGCGGCTTCTTCTTCCGTGCCGCGCTCACCCTGGGCGACATCCGGCCGGTCTGGGAAAACTTCGCCGGCAACCGCGAGGCGTACTGGGAGGAGGCAGGCAACACGACGCCATTCGTCGAGGCCAGCCGGCTGATGGACATCGAGCGCCAGGTCGTCGTCGACTCGGACACGCCGTGCACCCAGCTCGTCGTGCGCGAGGAGCTGACCCAGCTCATCCTGCGCCAGGAGCGCCGCCTGATCGGAATGTTCGTCCAGCGCGACCAGCCGTACGCCGACAAGCACGGCGCCGAGTATCGCGTGGCGATCTTCCATCCGGCCAAGGCGGAAACGGCGCTCACGCGCCTCGACCGCGCCAAGATGCCCGCCGGCAAGCCGGACGACAAAGACAAAAAGGAGGCTGCCTAGTGGCTCTCCTTCTTCGCCGCCTGGCTCGCGCCACCGGCCGCTCCCGCGAAGACAGCGGCGCCATGCGCGACGGGCGCACGAGCCGCGCGATGCGCGTCGTCTACACCGGCCTGTTCGCCGCGCTTCTGGGCGTCTTCATCCCCCTGTTCGTCTCCCACTTCGCCAAGTGGAACGGCTTCCGGCCGGATGCCCCGATCGCCCCCGAGCTCTGGCGCGCCTACTACGGCGACCCCGCCGAGACCTGCCCGCTCGACGCGACCTCGTCGTCGATCTGTCCGGCTTCGCCCCGGGTTCCGGCGCTCTGGACGAGCGCTTACTCACAGAAAGACCCGCGGCACAAGCCCCGCCTGATCGCGCTCGGACCCAGTCGCTACTGGATCGGCGCCCTCATCCCGGCGACCGTGCTCGACGAGGCGCGATCGCGCCGCGCCAACCAGCTGCTCCTCGGGTGGATCTTCGCCACCTACCGCGTCTGGATCGACGGCCATCTCGTCGCGGCCGCCGCCGGCGGGCGCGACCAGCACCCCATCATTATACAGCTGCCGATGGAAAGGCTCGCGACCGGCAAGCCGTTGCACGTCGCCATCCAGGTTTACCACGACACCGACTACGGCATGCCCGACTTCCTGAACTCGCTGCGCGGGGGTGAAGGCTTTCTCTCGAGCGCGTCGGTGGCCACGTTCCGCGACTTCGTCCTCTTCTGGGAGGCGGTGCGCCCGTTCTCGCTGCTCGTCGCCTACATGGTGATCGGCTCGCTCTTCTTCTCGCTCTGGCTCGGGACGCGTGCGCGCCTCGAGTACTTCTTCATGGCGCTGTTCGCGCTCGCGAGCGCCTTTTACCAGGCGCGCATGACCAGCATCTTCGCGCTCTCGGTAAGCCGCAGCTTCACCACCGATCTCGACGTGGTCATGCGCTTCTGGATCGCGAGCTTCGGCTGCGGGCTGGGCTTCTCGTTCGCGCGCGCGCGCCTGTCGATTCTACGCGCCGGGATGCCGGTGGCCCTCGTCTTTCCGTTCGTGGTCGTGCTCTGCGTTCCCGACAGCCACATGAAGCGAGTCCTCACCAACCTCATCCAGGCCTGGGCCACCCCGGCTTTCTACCTGCTCGGCTCCGCCGTCTGCCTCCTCCAGGCCTGGTCGCTCCACAACGATCGCGGCTCGCGCCGCGGGTCGGTCGAGCAGGCCGCGGTCGCCCGCCGCCTGGGGCGCCTCCTCGCCTTCGGCGTCGGTCTCGCCGCGCTTTCGACCTTCTACGTGCTCCAAAGCTACGGCTGGGTGCCCGGCATGATGCGCGCGATGTGGATGGGGCTCGGCTTCGAGCATTTCGTCTTCGTCGTCGTTTTCGCCGGGCTGATGCTGACCGAGTACCGGGACCAGCACGCGCAGATCGCCCAGGCCTCCCCCGCGCCCGAGCGCGCGCGCCTGCCCGAAGACGTGAGCGGCGCGGTCGCGATCGTCCGCCTGCTCGCTCCCGAGCGCCTGCTCCCGCTCCTGCGCTCGCATCTGCACACCGCCGCCTTCCGCCAGGGCGGCGTGGTTTCGGCCGCCGGCATCGACGAGGTGCTCTTCTTCGACGCCGAGAGCTGCCCGTCGCCGAGAGCCGCGGCCGCGGCCGCGTTGGCCGAGGCGGGGCTCGACGCCCAGCTCCTCTCCGAGCACCACGGCGCCGAGCTCGGGTTGCGCGCGGGCCTCACCGAGGTGCGCGCGGGCACCCGCGACGGCGCTCAACCTCTCGCGCGCGCCACCGCCCTGCTCGAGCGCGCGCTCGGCGAAAGCGGCGCCGCGGTCATCGCCGAGGATCCGGCGCCCGCCGAGAAAAAAGCTCGCCGAAAACCGGCCTCCGCGGCCTAGCGGCGGCGCGTGGCTCAGAGCGCGATCATCGTCACGGCGAACATCAGCACCGAGCCCGCGACGATCTGCAACGCCGTCAGCGGCGTCCCCAGCACGAGCGTGTTGAGCACGACGGCGCTGATCGGGTAGAGCAGCTCGATGAACGTCGTCACGCTCGCCGGCGTGCGCGAGAGCCCGCCGTAATAGAAGAGCATCGGGAAGATGCCCGAGATGAAGCTCACGTAAAGCACCGCGCGCGCCACGGGCCACGACGAGACGACGCTCCAATGCACCGGCTCGTGCGGAAGGCAGAGCATGAAGCAGAGCGCGACGAGCCCGAACACGTACCGCCACAAGGTCGCCACGTCAGGGCTCGCGCGCTTGAGCAGCACCTTGCTGCTCACCGTCGACACCGCCCAAAGCATGGCGGCCGCGAACGCGAGAAAGATCCCTTTGGCGCGGTCGAGCTCCTCGCGGCTTTCGAGGCCGAGCTTGCCGTCCGGAAAGCTCAGCACCACGCCGGCGGCAAGCGAGACCGCCGCCCAGAAATAGAACTTCCGCTTCGGGCGCTCGCCCAGCGCGACGAACGCGATGGCGACGACGATCACCGGCTGCAGCTTCTGCAGAAGCACCGCGATCGACGGGTTGACGTAGCGGAAGCACGCGGTGAAGAGCGTCGTGGCCAGCGCCGAGCCGAAAACCCCGCAGAAGGCGGCGGCGGCCCACTCCCGGCCGTTCAGCGCGAAGACCTCGCGACGCATCCGCGCGCGCGTCGCGACCCAAGGCACGAGCAGCGCCACGCCGAGCAGGTGCTCGGCGAAGACGATGAACGTGGCGTCGACGCTGTCGGCGATCGGGTACCGGAAGATCGCATCCGTGCCCCAGAGCAAGGCGGCGCTCGCGACGAGCAGGGGCCCAAGGTGTTTCATGCGCGCGGGTGTCGCCGGTCTCGGGCGACTCAGTTTTTGCCGCTGTGGCGGAGAACGATCAACCCGTGGGTCGGGTCGTAGGGCGACACGCCGACGGTAACCTTGTCACCGACGATCACGCGGATCTTGAAGCGCTTCATGTTGCCGTTCAGCTTTGCGGTGATTTTCACGCCGTTCTCGAGCTCCACGACGTACTGACCACCCCCCGTCGCTTCCCTAACAACACCCTCGAGCTTAGCCAGGTCATCTCTTGCCACGCACTCTCCTAGAAGTAGTCGATTTATCTGTATAAAACAGGTCGCTCAGGAACCCCCGGTTCGTCAATCCCGAAGTGAGGACGAACTCTTAAACCATATTAACGCGGTGCGGCATTACAGGCCGCGTTACACCTGTTAAACCGACGCCCGACACGCAATCCCCGAGTTGCGTTCGTCTACAAAGGGGAAAAAATGAAAACCACGCTCATGCTTCTCGCCTCGCTCGCGACCCTCTCGACGGCGCTGGCCGCTGATCCGGTCTATCCGAAAATCAAGTTCACCTACAGCGCGCAGGACATCAAAGTCGAATGCGCCGCCGCGCTCGCGAAAGCCTCGCGGCAAGTCGAGCGCCTCGCCCGGCTTGGTGACGACCAGCGCACCTTCACCAACACCGTCGTCGCCTTCGAGAAAATCCAGAACGCGGTCGACGAGCAGCTCGGGCCCATCCTCTTTCTCAGCTCCGTTTCGCCGAGCAGCGCGGTGCTCGACGCCTCCAACGACTGCGGCGACAAGGTCAGCTCGTTTTACGTGGCGCTCTCGGGGCGCACCGATCTTTACAAGGCGATCGACGTCGTGGCGCACCAGGACCTGAGGCTCGACGTCGAGGACGCCAAGCTCCTCGAGGAAACCGTGCGCGGCTTCAAGCGCAGCGGCGCCTCGCTGCCCGAGGACGTCCGCGCGCAGGTGACGAAGCTCAAGGACCAGCTGGGGCTGGCGCAGAACGCCTTCTCGAAAAACCTGGCCAAGGCCAACGACACGGCCGAGCTCACCAAAGACGAGCTCGCCGGCATGAACGACGACTACATCTCCACGCTCAAGGCCACCGACAAGGGCACCTACCTTCTCACGCTGCTCGACGCCTCGCAGTTTCTCCCCTTCATGGAGAACGGCACGAACGCCGAGGCGCGCAAGAAGGTGCAGACGGCCCACGACAAGGTCGCCGCGCCCCAGAACGTCGCGCTCCTCGAGCAGGCCATCGCGCTTCGCGACCAGATCGCCAAGCTTTCGGGCTTTCCGACGTGGGCGGCCTACCAGCTCGACGCCAAGATGGCCAAGTCGCCTGAGCGCGTGAACGAGTTTCTGGCCGACCTCGCCACGCGTCTGGCACCCAAGGTCGACGCCGATCTGGCCGGCCTGCTCGAGCTGAAAAAGAAGGACGAGCCTTCCGCCACCAAGGTCTACCTCTGGGACTGGCGCTACTACGACAACCAGCTCAAAAAATCGCGCGCCGTCGACAACGAGGCCATCCGCGCCTACTTCCCGGTCGACAAGGTCATCACGGCGGTGTTCGACATCTACCAGCGGCTTCTCACGGTGAAGTTCACCGAGATCGTCCCGGCCTATGCCTGGGCGCCCGAGGTGCGGCTGTTTGAAGTGCGTGATGCCCGTGCGGGTAACGAAGGGGCGCTCATCGGCCACTTCTACCTCGACCTCTATCCCCGCGAGAACAAGTACAAGCACTTCGCCGCGTTCGACATCATCCACGCCCGTCGCAACAAGGACGGCAGCTACCACACGCCGGTTTCATCGGTGGTCGGCAACTTCCCGAAGGCGGCACCCGGCAAGCCGTCGCTGCTCCTGCACAGCGACGTCGAGACCTTCTTCCACGAGTTCGGCCACATCATGCACCAGACGCTCACCGACGCGCGCTACTCGTCGCTTGCCGGCACGAACGTGCGCGGCGACTACGTCGAAGCGCCGTCGCAGATGCTCGAGAACTGGGTCTGGGACCGCGATGAGATCAAAAAGATCTCGAGCCACTACAAAGACGGCTCGCAGCTCCCCGACACGCTCATCGACAGCATGCTCGCGGCCAAGCACCTCGACGAGGGCATCACCTGGTCGAGGCAGCTCTTCTTCGCCTCGTTCGACATGCTCGCGCATTCGAGCGGCGCCGCGGTCGACACGACCAAGCTCTGGAACGAGCTGAGCCCGCGCATCTACCGCATGGACTCGACCGAGGGCAACGCCGCGCAGGCAAGCTTCGGCCACCTCATGGGCGGCTACGACGCGGGCTACTACGGCTACCTCTGGTCGAAGGTCTACGCCCAGGACATGTTCACCGTGTTCCAGGCCGCCGGCCTCGAGAGCCCGGTCGCGGGCGACAAGTACCGCGAGTGGATCCTGCGCAAGGGCGGCGTGTACGAGCCCGACGTGCTGATCCGCAACTTCCTCGGCCGCGAGCCGAACAAGGAAGCGTTCTACAAGAGCCTGGGGATCGGCGACACGAAGCCGCAGCCGCTGGGCTTGCTGAACTAGCTAGTAGTCTTCATCCGGAGCCGCGCCGCTGAGGGCCTTTCGGGCGATGTCGTAGGAAAAACCCCTGCGCATCAACGCCTGGATCGCCTTGGCGGCGGCGGCCCGGTCTTTGGACGCATCGGGATATTTGCGCTCGATGAGCTCGCGCGCGGTCGTGAGCTCGGACTTGTCGGCGACCTGGCCGAGCAGCGCGCGCGTCTGGACGGTGGAGAGCTCCACGCCCTTTGCTTTAAGCTTCATGCGGATGTAGCCGGCCCCTTTTCCGCGGCCCGCCTGGTAGCGCACCATCATGCGCGCGTAGCGGTCGTCGTCGAGCAGCCGATCGGCCACGAGCTTGGCGACGACCTCGGCCGCGTCTTCGCGCGAGATCTCTTTTCGCTCGAGATAAGCGGCCAGCTCGTGGGCCGAATACTCGCGGGCGCTCAGGCGGCGGAGGGCGAGATTGTAGGCGTCCTGGTTCATCGGCTTTACCCCTTCGCCGCCTATTCTGCAGGGTGCGTGCCCGAAATCAAGCACGGAAGGCGCACCGACCTGTGTCGGGCCGACCCCCGCCCGAAATAAGCCGTGGCGATCCGCGGGGCTGCGGCCGGCAGCCCCTGGCCCTCGCGCTGCAATATCTGTCTCCAGGAAAGCGAGAGAAAGAATATGCAGATCCTCATCTACGTCGTCCTGGAAGTCTTCGCGTCGCTTACCGCGCGCCTCAACCACTAAGCCGGAAGCTGTTATTTATGAAGCGGCCAAAGATCCGTCAGCACGCAGCGGCTGATCTCGTCAAAGTGGCAGTAACCGTCGTAGCCCTCGCGATTGCGGGAGCAGTCGTGATCCGGAATGGCATACCGCCAGTCGGCGTTTTCGCCGCCGTCGGCCTTGCCGCTCCAGCGCTCCTTATAAATATAATCCACCGAGCACGAAAAGAAGGCGCCCAGGAAAAACGCGGGATCAAGCGGAGCTGAGCCGTCCGGGTCGTGCGCGGGCGGCGCCCCCTGCATGATCACGCCCGCGAACACGCGCTGGGTGGTCCAGCCGTGCGCGTCGCGCGTGAGGTTGATCTGGCCCATGCGCCCTTCCCAGAGCTTCTTTCCCGCGATGAGCGCGCGCAGCTTGGCCAGCCCCTCGGGGCTGCCCCAGGTAGCCAGCGCGTCGCCGGCCAGCGCCTTGCGCAGCAGCTCGACGTTGCCGGCGCGCGTTGCCTCGAAGGCGGTGCCCACGACGGCGTGGGGAGAGGAATAGTCGTCGCAGCCGGCGGCCAGAGCCGCCGTTGCAAACAGGAAACCGATTTTTGCGAGCTTCATCTAAAAAGACATCTCCCGCGCAAGCGGCGCGAAGTCGCTTGCGCTCAAGCGCGGAACGCCCAGCTGGCCCACGGCCAGGCTTCCGCAGTAGTTGCCGAGGCGAAGCGCCTCGTGGGGAGGGAGTGAGCGGGATAGCCCGTAGGCGAACCCCGCGAGAAAGCTGTCGCCCGCGCCGGTCGGATCGCGCTCGACGGCCGGAAAAGCCGGCACGCGAAAGCCGTCGACGCCATGTCTTACGGTGTCGCGATAGCCGTTCCAATCGCTAACCACTTGCGGCAGACCGGCGGCCATGGCCTCGAGCGGAGTAAGTCCGAACGTTTCTTGAACATTGTCGGCCAGCGAACAAAAGATGTCGGCCGCCTGCCACACGGCGCGGTGCAAGTCCTGCCTTTCGTCGAG
>JACQAX010000123.1 GCA_016194795.1 Deltaproteobacteria bacterium
CAAGCCCGTTCTCGGCGATCTGTTTCGGCATGAGATAGCTGCGCGCGATATTGTACTTCTCGAGCTCCGTGTAGCCCGAGATCGTGATGACCTCCATGCGGTCGAGCAGCGGGCGCGGGATGTTGTGGAGCGAGTTGGCCGTGGCGATGAAGAACACCTTCGAGAGGTCGTAGTCGACCTCGAGATAGTGGTCGCCGAAGTTCTTGTTCTGCTCGGGGTCCAGCACCTCGAGGAGCGCCGACGACGGGTCGCCGCGGAAGTCCATCGACATCTTGTCCACTTCGTCGAGCAGGAACACCGGGTTCACGGTGCCGGCCTTCTTCATCGACTGGATCAGCTTGCCCGGGAGCGCTCCGACGTAGGTGCGGCGATGGCCGCGGATCTCGGCTTCGTCACGCACGCCGCCCAAGCTGCAGCGGACGAACTTGCGTCCCAGCGACTCGGCGATCGAGCGCGCCAGCGACGTCTTGCCGACGCCCGGTGGGCCCGCGAGGCACAGGATCGAGCCGCGCATGTTCTCGTTGAGGCTTCGCACCGCGAGGTACTCGAGGATGCGCTCTTTCACGTCCTCGAGGCCGTAGTGGTCGGCATCGAGGATCTTCTCTGCGGCCGAGAGGTCGTTCTTGTCCTCGGTCTGCTCGGACCAGGGGATCGAGATCAGCCAGTCGATGTAATTGCGCACGACGGTCGCCTCGGCCGACATCGGCGACATCATGCGAAGCTTCTTCAGCTCCTTCGTCGCCTTCTCGGTGGCTTCCTTGTTCATCTTCTTGGTGCGGATGGCTTTTTCCAGATTGGCGAGCTCGGCCTTGAACTCGTCCTTCTCGCCGAGCTCCTTCTGGATCGCCTGCATCTGCTCGTTGAGGTAGTACTCCTTCTGCGACTTCTCCATCTGCTTCTTCACGCGGGTGCGGATGCGGCGCTCGACCTGGAGAATCTCGATCTCGCCCTGCATGAGCGCGAGCAGCTTCTCGAGGCGCTTGGACGCGTCGGAGATCTCGAGGATCTCCTGCTTGTCTTCGAGCTTGAGATTGAGGTGCGCGACGATGATGTCGGCCAGGCGCGACGGGTCGTCGACCGTCGAGACGCTCATGAGCATCTCGGGCGGAATGCGCTTGTTGAGCTTCACGTAGGTTTCAAAGACGTTCTTGAGCGAGCGCACGAGCGCCTCGATCTCGACCGTGGCGTCGATCTTCTCGACGATCTCCTCGACCTCGACCTCGATGTAGCGGTCGTTGTTGAGGTGGTCGACGATCTGCGCGCGCTTCTTGCCCTCGACGAGCACCTTCACGGTGTTGTCGGGAAGCTTGAGGATCTGGAGAATCGAGCCAATGGTGCCGACGGTGTAGATGTCGGTCTCGGTCGGGTTGACGGTGCCGGCCTGTTTCTGGGCGACCAGAAAGAGATCGAGCTTCTTCGTCACGGCTTCTTCGAGCGCGTTGATGGACTTTTCGCGTCCTACGAAAAGCGGAACCACCATGTGCGGGAAGATGATCACGTCCCGCAGCGGAAGAAGCGGGATCTTGTGTCTGGCTGGCTTCTTGGCTTTTTCATCCCGAGTCGTCATGTCTCTGATTTGCGGGGACCGGAATCCATTCCCAATCCCCTCTCCCTTAAGTCCACTTGACCATAGGGCAGAATTGAAGTCAAACCACGCGGGCTTTCGCCGCTTAAACCGCCGGAATCAAGCCGCAAATCGACTCGTTTTTGCTGCGTTGGGAGCGTCAAAATTCCGTCATGTTTTTTGAGCTTAAAATGTGAGCAGCAGGCGATCGGAAACCAGCTCGCCCTCGAGCGTGCGGTCGCGCATTTGAAAACGGCGCAGCATCGAGCGGCCGCAGTTCACCAGGACTTCACGTTCGAAGAGACCTCGCGGAATGGGGAGCTCGCAGATCAGGTCGCCCGACTTCTTGGTGCCGTCGATGCTCAGCGCGACGCGCACGCCGCGACGGCTGGCGCGCGCCACGGTCTCGAGGAGGGTCTCGAGCGAGAAGGACTGCGCGCCGTACAGGATGCTCTGGCTGTGGCTGTACGGTGGGTCGCAATAGACCAGGTCGCCTTTCCGCGCGCGCTCGAACGCTTCGGTGTAGTCGGCGTGGGCGAACTCGGAGCCGCGTACCCGCTCGTCCCACAGGTCGACGCGAGCGGCGAAGGAGGCGGGCGAGATGGGCTCGTGGACGCCGAGAGGCGTCGACATGAAGCCGTCGGAACGGCGAAAGCGCACGACGCCCCCGTAGCACGACCGGCAGAGAAAAAGCAGGTCGGCGGAGTTCGGGCGGGCATTGTACGAGGCCCTGAGCTCGTCGTAGCGGGCGACCCGGTCGCCGCTTCTGAAATGCTCCCAGCGCTCGCGGTACCACCCCTTCAGCCGCGCGGGATCGGAGCGCAGGACCTTCCAGATGCCGGCGAGCGGCCCGAAGGCGTCCGAGCCGAACCCCGTCGCGGGCGCAAGCCGGCCGAGCACGGCGCCGCTGCCCAGGAACGGCTCGTGGTAAGCGCCGTACCTCTCGGGAAAGTAGCTCGTGATCTCGTGGGCGTAACGCTGCTTGTTTCCGACCCACTTGAGCAGCTGGGCGCGGAAGGGCGCCTCAAAAGCAGAAGGCCGGAAGCGCTTGGCGCTCCCGGCCTCCGCGGTCTTTTTGGATTCGGTCTTCAAGCGATCAGGCGGATTCCGCGGCCGACTTTTCGCCGGCGGGAGCGCCTTCGTTCAGGATCACCTGGGGACGCTCGCCCTTCGTGATGCAATCCTTCGTGACGATGACCTTCTTGACGTTGGCCCTGTTCGGGATGTCGTACATCACGTCGAGCATCGTCTGCTCCATGATCGCGCGAAGGCCGCGGGCGCCGGTGTTGCGCTTGAGGGCCTCCTTGGCGATCTCGTGGATGGCCAGGTCTTCGAACTCGAGCTCGACGCCGTCGTAGTGGAGCAGCTTCGAGAACTGTTTCGTGAGCGCGTTCTTGGGCTCGCGCAGGATCTTGACCAGCGCGGCCTCGTCGAGCTCTTCGAGCGTCGCCAGCACGGGCAGACGGCCGATGAACTCGGGGATGACTTCGTCGATGTAGACGATGCCCTTCTGCGCGCGCTCGACGTTGAAGTCGCAGTTCTGCAGGAGGTTGAGGATGATGTTCTCGACGTCCTCGCCGACGTAGCCGGCTTCGGTGAGGGTCGTGGCATCGGCCATCGCGAACGGCACGTTGAGCAGCTTGGCGAGCGTCTGCGCGAGCAGCGTCTTGCCCGAGCCCGTCGGGCCGATCAGCATGATGTTCGACTTGGCGAGCTCGACGGCATCCTTCTCGCGCGAGCTCGGCTTGTGCTGGATGCGTTTGTAATGGTTGTAGACGGCGACGGAAAGCACCTTCTTCGCGCGCTCCTGGCCGATGACGTACTCATCGAGGATGAGCTTGATTTCCTGGGGCTTGGGAATCTTCTCGCTCGTCTGTTTCTGCGCTTCCTTCTGGCCTTCCTCAGCGATAATGTCGTTGCAAAGCTCGATGCATTCGTCGCAGATATAGACCGTCGGGCCGGCGATCAGCTTTTTGACTTCCCGCTGATTCTTGCCGCAAAACGAGCAGCACAGGTTTCCGAAACCGTCTCCGTACTTCTTTTCCATTATCCTTATCCGCCTTCCTTAGTTGCCACGACTTTCGAGGACCTTGTCGATCAGCTTGTAGTTCACCGCTTCCTCCGCCGACATGTAATTGTCGCGGTCGGTGTCCTGCTTGATCTTCTCGACGGGCACGCCAGTATGCTTGTTGTATATCTGGTTGAGGCGGTCCTTGAGATAAAGAATTTCGCGAGCCTGGATCTCGATGTCGCTCGCCTGGCCACGCGCGCCGCCGAGCGGCTGGTGGATCATGATGCGGCTGTGCGGCAGCGCAAAGCGCTTGCCTTGCGCGCCCGCCGTCAGGAGCAGCGACCCCATGCTGGCGGCCATGCCGAGGCAGTACGTCGAGACGTCGCATTTGATGAACTGCATGACGTCGTAGATCGCCAGGCCGGAGGAAACAGACCCACCGGGCGAATTGATGTACATGTGGATGTCTTTGTCGGGATCCTGGCTTTCGAGAAAGAAAAGCTGCGCGACCAGAAGATTGGCGACGGTGTCGTTGACCTCGGTACCGAGGAAGACAATACGGTCGATGAGGAGGCGGCTGTAGATGTCGTACTGGCGCTCTCCCCGCGCGGTCTGTTCAACAACGATGGGGTTGGGGATGTATTGGTTGATGACATCCAGCGCTTGATGCTTGTTCATGCCCAGTTGCCTCCTAGGGAGCTCTTACGGTCATTATACTTTGTTTATCGGCTGAAAGATCAGGTTGGTTCAATCATCTTGCAGTTTTTCGAAAAGCTTTTCAAAGATATTCTTGCAGGAATTTGATGAGTTAAGCGGTGCGTGGAAGGAAGTTGCCTAGCGGGCGGCTATGATCGGGACGGGAGCGGTGCGCAACTGCGGTGCGCTTAAACCACACCGAAATAATTCGGTGTGGTTTACGCATTTCGATTCGAATCAGATCTCATCAGGGCTTTTCGAAGTGCGGCGTCTAAACGGTTTGATCGACAGCGTCCGAACCATCATCAGTCAGGTTTGGCCCGATCACTTCCGTGAGATACGTCGCCATTGCCTTACGCAAGTCTTCCAAAGTGACCGCGTGTGGAGTCGTGCCAACTCTTCCAAGAATCGACACGAGCTCCTCAGAAATAAGGCTCTTCGGAAGTCCTGTGAGGTCCGTCACTTCTTTAAAAAGTTCGTTCCCCATACTACTCCCCTCCGTTTGACAAGCTCAAGTCTAGTAGGCCGAAGACCGAGTGCAAGAAATATTTTACCAAAATGATTAAATGATCTAACGCAACGCAAGGCACCCGCCAACGCCATGCTTACAATACCTTCACGCAAGCCGGGTTTACGCGCTCGAGCTCGCGCGCTACTGCTGCGCTCATGCTCACGTCGATTCTTCTCGCCGTCCTCTCTCTCGCTCGAGCCAGCCAGCCCGGAGACGTCGCGTACGAAAAAACCGCGCATCGTCTCGAGCTCGTGCGCAACCAGATCGAGCTTACGATCAGCAACCACCGCTCGCTGGCGCAGGATCTCATCAAGCAGGGACGCGAGCTCGAAGGCATGCACGTGCTGGAGCGCGTGCCGCTCGCCACGCGCGACGCGCGCGACGACGGCGCGCTGGCGCTCGAGCTGCGGCGCGAGCTCGAGCGCGCCGCGGCGCTAAGAACCGGCTTCCGGGTGCGCGAGGTGAAGCTGCGCGGGCCGTGGCATGCGGCGCGAGCCGGGGTTCCGCGCGCGCTTCCGTTCGACACCGACTACCGCATTCCGGAGGACCAGCTGGCCGACAGCCGCCTGTTTTCGTTCGTGCTCGAGTTCGACGCCGCCGCTCCACGCGAGCCCACGCGCTGGCTGCGGGAGAATCAGGACGTGATCCACCGGCTGCTCGAGCCCGTCTCCTGGAAACGCCAAGGTCGCCGCCTCGCCGGCACCGCGCGCATCTATCGCTTCCGAGACGTCGAGTATCCCGAGATGCTCGCGCCGGACCTCTCGCGCTATGCCCAGCCGGAGGAGCCGGCGACGGCCGTGCAACGGGCGGCGCTCGGCCGCATCCGGCGCTACCGAGAGGAGATCTCGCGCCTCTGGCCGCGCGCGCAGCCGCACGTCGACAACATCCGCAAGTTC
>JACQAX010000164.1 GCA_016194795.1 Deltaproteobacteria bacterium
CATGCCGCCGCCTTCTCATCCCACTTTTTCTTCTGCTCGTCGCTCATCTTCCAGCGCGGCATGTTCGGAACGCTCTTGCGGCACTCGGGCGGCAGGCCGGCGGCGCACGTCTCGCCGCCGTAGCTCGCGCGAGAGGTCTTGTAGGCCTCGCGCGCGCAGACGAAGTACGCCTTGTTGGCGTCGACGCAGCCGGGCTGGGTGATCGCCCGAAACTGCGCCGGATAGAGCAGCGACGAGCGGGCGGGCTTTTTCGGCGCGGCCCCGAGGATCAGCTCGTCGTTCCAGAAGCGTTTCGTGGCGTCCGGCCCGAGCCGGCTCTTGGTGACGTCTTCGCCCCAATCGGGATCGGGGCTGAAGCGCACCGTTCCCGCGGGGCATTCCGTGATGCCGGGCTTCGCCGCCTTGAGGCGCTTCTTGCAATCCTTGGCGGGCTTGGGCTTGTCCTTGCCCCCGTACGAGTCGCAGTTGCACATCTTGATCGTCCAGCTCGGCGAGAAGATGCCGTAGGCGCTGGCCTCGCTCGACATGATCGAGTTGGCGGGACCGATCACGCGGCAGTCGTACTTGGTGAACGTCTTGCCCTTCGACTCGCCCATCGACTCGATCCCATCGACGAACGACACCTTGCCGTCGGGCGCGACCAGCGCGCCGTCGGAGGTCTCGGCGTACTCGTCGACCAGGCCGAGCACGTGGAGCGTCTCGTGCACGATCACGTCGCAGCCGATGTTCGGCGTCCACAGCCCCGAGTTCGAGCGCACGTTTCCCGACGGGATCGAGATCTCGCGCGTGGGCGGCCCGCTGGGATCGGCCTTGTGCGGATCGCTCTCGGGGTCGATCAGGATGATCTTGAGGAGCTCGCCGTCGGGGCCGCGCAGCCTCGAGGCCGCCGGCTCGGCGCCGTAGCAGTCGCGCGCGCGCCGCGCGTATTTTTCCTGGAGATCGGCGGCGCTGATCTTGGAGTCGTCGGCGTTTTCGGGCGTGAACCGGAACTTCACCGAGGCCTCGAACTTCGGAACCTTGGTGCCGGCCGCGACGACGCTGCCGTCGAGCCTCACGTAGTCCTCGGAAAGCGCGACGTCCTCGCGACGGTTGAGCTTGTACTGGGGATAGAGGCCGGTGCCGGTGCGCGAGCGCCCGTCGTTGCCGAGGATCTGGCCGGCCGGGTCGTTCTCCTTCTGCTTCGTGCACGCGGCCAGCTTGTCGGTGCGCAGGAACGCGGCGCCCATCGCGCTCTCGAGCGTGTCGTCGGTCTTGCATTCGGGGTTCTGCGCCGCGAGCAGCGCCGGATCCGAAAGCACGTCGCCGAGGCCGCTGGCCGCCAGCAGCTGCAGCGCATGCCGGATATGGCCACGACGGACGGCGCAGGCGTCGACGTTCGCCGCGCAGGCGGCCTGCGACAGGTCGGTCGACTTCAAGAGGTCGAGGTAGTTGTGCGCGAGCTCCGCCTTGGAGCAGTTCTTGAGCTTCTTGACGACGCCGGGGAGCGTCTTCGTCAGCACGGTCTCGTCGAGGTAATCGAGAGACGGAGCCCCGCACCACGCCTCGATCGTCGCCGCGATCGACGCGCGCCGGTAATCGTTCAGCGCCGGAACGGCCGGCCGAGCGGGATCGAACGGCGGTACCGCGCCCTTGGCGAGCGCGCCCTGGCCGTAAGTCGCGATCGGCTCGAGCTTCTTGTCGACCTTCGAGCTGAACTCGCGGCGCTTGAGCGCGCAGATCCCCGTTTTTTCTTTCTGCGCCTCGCAGAGCGACCAGGCCGCGCCCGGGATGCTTTCGCTCATCGACTGCATGCATTTGAAGAAATCGACGTAAGGGTACGCGGCCGCGTCGGCGAGGATCTGATCGAATTCCGGCGAGCTCGTGGCTCCCGTCATCGGATCGAAGCGGAACTTCAGCGCCTTCGCCGTCGGGATATTCGTCGCCGTGGTCTGAAGGCAATCGAACGTCACGGTGAACTCGAGCGAAGCCGCCGCGGGCGGCGCCGAATCGGCCGCCGCGAGCGCGCACAGAGCTGCGATCGCGAATGAAAATCCCCCACTCATCCTGCTTAATATTGTACATATTAAGTCGGATATTAACCAGTGAAATAACCCACTGTAACAGTTGGAAAAGATGCTGCATTTGCAGCGGAAGAAAGTGCCGTGTCAAGCCCACCGCACCCCCCGCCGAAGAGCTAGGTGCAAGTAGTAATCATCATCTTTAGGAGACGCGTGTCATGGATAGATACGAGAATACGGCCGACCCCACGGCTCTCTGCTTCGAAGAATACAAGGATTGCTTCGGCGATGCCGGCGAGATCATGAAGAAGCACCTGCTGTGCAATCTCTGCGGCGGCCATCTCCACTTCAACCACATGTCCGACTTCAAGCACGGCCTCGTGCAGGAGACCGCGCGCTGCCCCGACTGCGGCATTCGCGTGCGCCAGCGGCTCCACAAATTACAGTAACCCGATCCGCAGTAAGTCCTTGAGTCCAGCATCCGGCACCACAACCACTACCACTGAAGTCATTTAACGCGAAGCCCGCGACGGGACACCCCAACATCCCGTCGCGGGCTTTCGTGTTTGCGCGGCCGGGAAAGCGGCGATACACCTTCGGCATGGAGCCACGTCGGTGAACGAGCTTTGGGAGTTCTTTCGGCACGCCCTCGGTCCCGAGTCGGCCGCCAGCTACGTGCTCACGCGCTTCGTCTTCCAGCGCGCGCTCGCGCTCGTCTATCTCTCGGCGTTCGCGATCCTCGTGAACCAGGGGCTGCCCCTCCTCGGAAGCCACGGCCTGCTGCCCATCCCGAGCTTCCTGTCGCGCGCGGGCTTCTGGGACGCGCCGAGCGTTTTTCACGCGCATTATTCCGACACCTCCTTTCAAACCCTGGCGTGGCTGGGCCTGGCCCTCTCGCTCTTCGCGGCGAGCGGGCTCTCGGATTCGCTCGGCATGGCCGTGTCGGCGCTCACCTGGTTCTCGCTGTGGGCGATCTACCGCTCGTTCGTGAGCGTGGGCCAGACCTTCTGGGGCTTCGGCTGGGAGATGCTGCTGCTCGAGACGGGTTTTCTCGCGATCTTTCTCGGCTCGCGCGACACCCAGCCGCCCGTCGTCGTGATCTGGATGCTCCGCTGGCTCTGTTTTCGCGTCATGTTCGGCGCGGGGCTGATCAAGATCCGCGGCGACGAGTGTTGGCGGGACCTGACGTGCATGGTTTACCATTACGAGACGCAGCCGCTGCCGGGCCCGCTCAGCTGGTGCTTCCACATGCTCCCGCGCGCCGTGCATCGGATCGAGACCTTCATCACCCACGTCAGCGCGCTGCCGGTGCCGTTCTTCATGCTCGCGCCGTGGCCCGCCCTGCGCGCCGCCGGCG
>JACQAX010000165.1 GCA_016194795.1 Deltaproteobacteria bacterium
AGCAGCGCCATCGCCTGGTCGTTCTTGCTCCCGGTCGGCTTTGCCACGGCGTCCGCGATGTCCTTGACGACCGTATCAGGCTTGTCGCCCGTCGGCGCGTTCGCCCCAGGCTTGCTTCCGAGAACGTCTTTGATGTTCTTGGCGCCTTTATCCGTAACCAGCTCTTCGCGACCGCCGCCCTGCCTCAACAGCTCCTTGCGCGCCTGCAAAACCGCATCAGCCGACCAGCGGGTGACGCGCTTCTGGCAGGCCTCCACGGCTTTGCCGATGTCCTGTCCGTTATCGTCGAGATCCGACTGAAGGCAGGTGTTGTCTTTCCGAAACCGCGCGAAAGCTGCGCTTTTGTCCTTCGCAAAACCATCGGTAACCAGCTGCAGCTTGATCTGCGCGTATTTCTCGTAGATCACGTAAACGTTGCCGCCCTGACGGAGCATGCGCCCATGTCCACATATCTCCGGGTCATCGCTCGACGCGCCGTCACCGCGGCTAGCGTCCGAGCATTGCTGCGACAACGTCGAGTCCGCGCCCAAAGCCAGACCTGCGCCCACGGCGCTCGCGATCGAAAGCACAGTGGATGTCAGCAAAACCCGACGTATGTGCAGCTTGAAATCCATCATCGGTACCCGCCTATAATGGTCAATTTTATCGCTTCGGCATGAAAACTGACAGTCAATAAATAGGCTTAAATTTCAAGCCCCTGAAAGCGAAAGGGCCCGTCCCGCTATCTCAGCGGAACGGGCCCTTCGTTTCTTGGCTATATAATGTAGAGCTTAGCTCGAGCCACCGCTACGACCGCCACCACTCTTGGTCGGGGTCTTGCGAGCACCAGCGGACTTGCCGCCAGCTGCCTTCACCGAGCCGCCAGAGACTTTGCCTTTACCAGGCGCTGCCTTGGCTTTCTTCTCGCCGTGCGCGTGATCGTGGTCATGATCATGATCGTGGTCATGGTCGTGATCGTGCGCATGCTCTGCCTTCGCCGCGGTCTTCTTGGTCTTCTTTTTCTTTTCGACCACCGGACGATCCACCAACTCGATGAGCGCCATTTCAGCGCCATCACCCCAGCGGGTCGCGTCCATCCGCAGCACGCGGGTGTATCCACCCTGGCGCTTCGCATAACGCTCAGCCAGCGTGCTGAACAGCTTCACGACCGAGTCGCGATCGCGAGTCTTCGCGAAAGCCAGGCGCTTCGAAGCCAGCGTGCCGTCCTTACCGAGAGTGATCAAACGATCTACCACGCGGCGCAGTTCCTTGGCCTTCTGGACCGTCGTCTGGATCTGCTCGTGGTGGATCAGATTGTTGGCCATGGCCTTGAACATCGCTTTGCGATGCGGGGTATTTCTTCCAAATTTACGTCCGTCAACTAAATGGCGCATAACTAAAACTCCTTAAAACAACGCTCTATTCGAGGTCGTCATCGTCCTCGATAGTCTCTTCCTTGCGAGCGATGATGCGATTTTCATCCACATCACTGTCGGCAGGACGAGGCGGGTTGGCCGGCGGAACGAAGCCGTCGAGCTTCATACCCAGGCTGAGACCCATTTCACTGAGAATGTCTTTGATCTCGTTCAGCGACTTGCGGCCGAAGTTCTTCGTCTTCAGCATTTCCGCTTCAGTCTTCTGCACGAGCTCGTAGATGTACTTGATGTTCGCGTTCTGCAAGCAGTTCGCCGAACGAACCGAAAGCTCGAGCTCGTCAACCGAACGATAAAGGTTCGGATTGAACTCGGTCTTCTGTTCTTCCTTCGCGGCCTCAACCGGTTCCGGTTCTTCCACGAAGTTCAGGAACACCGACAACTGGTCTTTAAGAATCTTGGATGCGAGCGCAACCGAGTCTTCCGGCATGACCGAGCCATCCGTCCAAACTTCAAGCATCAGCTTGTCGAAGTCGGTACGCTGACCGACGCGCGACTGCGTAACGGTGTAGTTCACCTTGCGGATCGGCGAGTCCGAAGCATGAACTTCGCCCGGGCCATCCTTGTTGATGAACACAGTGGCCTGCTCGGTATCGAGCATCTTGAAGCGAACTTCCTTCAAGTTCAGGATGATCTCGGTAACGTCTTCCGTCACGTCCGGGATCGACGTGAACTCATGGAGCACGCCCTCGATCTTGACGGCCGTGATTGCGGCGCCCTGGAGCGAGCCGAGCAGCACGCGGCGAAGCGCATTACCCAGCGTAATCCCGAAACCACGTTCCAAGGGACGTGCCACGAACTTACCGTACGTCGGGGTCAGCGTCTCCTTGTCGACATCCAATGCCTTCGGCTTGATCAGGTCGCGCCAGTTCTTGGCGGTAAAGTTGGTAGCGGTCGTCGTCATCTTCTTTATCTCTCCTCGATCGCATCGCTGTAGTATTGCAGCGAAGCGAGTTAAAAGTTATTTCGAGTACAACTCAACAATGAGGCGTTCTTCCATCGGAGCCGAGACATCGTCTCTTGCCGGAAGATCACGGATTTTGCCACGAAACGTAGCAGCATCCGACTCAAGCCATTGCGGCACTTCACGGCGCTTCAAACCTTCCAAAGCACCCTGAATGCGAGTCACCTTCTTGCTCTTTTCGCGAACCTCGATCACATCGCCCTTCTTGACGGTGAACGAAGGCACGTTGACCGGCTTGCCGTTGACCAGGAAGTGGCGGTGGCGAACAAGCTGGCGAGCTTCGGTGCGCGAATTCGCGAAACCGAGGCGATAAGCGACGTTATCAAGACGGCGCTCGAGCAGGCCAATGAGATTGTTACCGGTCACGCCTTTCATGCGCTCAGCGCGTTCGAAGGTGAGGCGGAACTGCTTCTCGACGAGGCCGTAGATGCGCTTGACCTTCTGCTTTTCGCGAAGCTGGAGGCCGTATTCCGAAAACTTGATGCGGCCCTGGCCGTGCTGGCCGGGCGGATAGCCGCGACGCTCGAACGAGCACTTGTCAGAATAGCAGCGATCGCCCTTCAGAAAGAGCTTCTGGTTCTCACGCCGGCAAAGACGGCAAACGGATTCACAATAACGAGCCATGACTACACTCTCCTACGTTTCGGCGGACGGCAGCCGTTGTGCGGAATCGGCGTCGTGTCCTTGATCAAACTTACCCGCAGACCAGCGGCCTGCAGCGCACGCAGCGCGGATTCGCGACCGGCACCCGGACCGTTCACGAACACCTGCACGGTGCGCATGCCGAGATCGACGGCCTTGCGGGCGGCGTCTTCAGCGGCAACCTGGGCAGCGAACGGGGTGGTCTTACGCGAACCACGGAAGCCCTTGGCTCCAGCGGTCGACCAGCACACAACGTTGCCCATCTGATCGGCGATCGTCACAACCGTGTTGTTGAACGATGCCGTGATGTACACGTTACCGGCCGAAACACTCTTCTTGGTTTTCTTACGGCGAACAGCGGGAGCGCCCGCTTCCGTCGCCGCAGCTTCAGCAGCGGCCGGAGCTTTTTCTTCGGCTGCTTTTTCTTGCTTCACTTCAGTCATTAATCACTCCTCAACTCACTCTTACTTCATGGCCTTGATAGACTTCTTACCGGCGATCGCGACAGCCGGACCCTTACGCGTACGAGCGTTCGAGTGCGTGCGCTGACCGTGAACCGGCAAGCCCTTGCGGTGGCGGACACCGCGATAACATCCGAGGTCAACAAGGCGCTTGATCGCCATGCTCACTTCACGGCGCAGATCACCTTCCACGCGGAAATTTTTGTCGATAACGTCGCGGATGCGCGAAACCTCGACTTCAGTGAGCTCATCGCTCCGTTTGTGCTTTTCCACAGCGGCAGCTTCCAAGATCTTTCCAGCCGCGCTCTTTCCAATGCCGTAAATGTACGTAAGCGCAATTTCCATGCGCTTATTACGGGGAAGGTCAACTCCTGCAATTCTGGCCACGAATAACTCCTTTTTACCTATTAGCCCTGACGCTGCTTATGGCGCGGGTTTGAACAAATCACGCGCAGCACGCCCACGCGACGGATGACTTTACACTTGTCACAAATCTTTTTTACTGACGCTCGAACTTTCATTTCTTCCTCACTACTCTCTACTTCGCGCGGTACGTGATTCGCCCGCGGGTTAAGTCATATGGTGATAACTCGATCGTTACTTTGTCCCCAGGAAGAATCTTGATGTAATGCATTCGCATTTTTCCTGAGACGTGCGCCAGAATCTTATGACCATTTACCAGTTCCACTCGGAACATGGCGTTGGGCAGCGGCTCAAGCACCGTGCCTTCAACTTCAATGGCATCTTCTTTTGGCATAACGAACAAAAACTCCCATCACCTAAATAGGAAACAAAATGGCCTTAGCTATCCAGCCAAGGTCAGGATTTCCGGCCCATCCTTCGTGATGGCGACCGTATGCTCAAAATGAGCAGACAGCGAGCCATCAACCGTCACGGCCGTCCATCCGTCGGACTCCACACGTACAGCGTGTCCGCCGGCATTTATCATGGGCTCTATAGCGAGCACCATACCTTCTTTTAAAATGACACCTTTTCCCTTGGGACCGTAATTCGGTACCTGGGGTTCTTCGTGCAAACTGCGACCTATGCCGTGACCAACGAACTCCCGTACCACGGAAAAGCCGCGACCTTCAACATAATTTTGAATCGCGTGGGAGATGTCGAACAGGCGATTCCCGGCGACAGCCTGCTGGATCCCGTGTTGCAAACCTTCTCTAGTGACGTCCAGCAGTTTGGTCGCTTGAGGGGTAATAGCGCCCACCGGAACCGTAACCGCCGAGTCCCCATAATAACCATCCACGATCACGCCAAAGTCCAAACCTACGATATCTCCGGCTTTAAGTGGCCTATCTGAGGGTATCCCATGGACCACCTGCTCATTTACGCTGACACAAACACAGCCAGGAAACCCGTGGTAGCCCTTAAAGGCCGGTTTGACCCCAAGCTCCCTGCAGCGCCGCTCGGCCAGCTTATCGAGGTCGAGCGTAGTGGTGCCCGGCTTTGTGATGGCAACCATCTCTTTCAGGATTTGCGCCGTCGCCTGCCCGGCACGTCGCATAACGTCTAACTCTCTTCGGGATTTCAGATGAATCATTGAAAACTGCCCTAATCCCGAAGCGCCCGCGTGATTCGTCTCGTGATCTCGTCAAAGGCGCCCACACCCTCGACTCGACGCAAGACACCACGCTTGTCATAGTAATTTAAGAGAGGAGTGGTTTGTTCCGAGTAAACCTTCAACCTTTCGCGAATGACCGACTCGACGTCATCATTGCGCTGAATGAGATCTCCGCCGCACTTGTCGCATTTCCCCACGACGCGCGAAGGTTGAAACTTGACGTGATAACCCGTTCCACAAGCCTTGCAGGTCCGACGTCCAGTAAGACGCTCGACCAGCTCGGTTTCAGCCACATCGATCGCGACGACGCGATCGACGGTCTTTCCTACTTCTTTCAGAACCGTCTCAAGCGCATCGGCCTGAATAATGTTTCGCGGGAAACCGTCAAGAATGAAACCCTTGTCGCAATCCGACTGCTGCACTCTCTCGCGAATCAGGCCGAGCACCAGCGAGTCAGGCACCAGTGCCCCCTTCTGCATGAAGGATGCGGCCTCCTGCCCCAAACGCGTATTCGCCTTCACTGCTGCCCGGAGCATGTCACCAGTCGAGAGCTGAGGGATACCCAAGGCGTCGATCAAAAACTTCGCCTGAGTTCCTTTACCCGAACCTGGAGCTCCGAGGAGCAAAAGAACCATATCTAGACCTTTCGCCCACGGATACGAGCACCCTTGACGAATCCCTCGTAGTTGCGCGTCAGGAGATACGACTCAATCTGCGCGACGGTATCGAGCGCCACGCCGACCAGAATGAGGACGCTCGTCCCGCCGAAAAAGAACGGAACCTTAGCGCGGTCCGCGAGCAAAGACGGCAGAATACAAATCGCGGAAATGTAAATCGCGCCGCCCAAGGTGATGCGAGAGAGCACGTGGTCGATATATTCAGCAGTCTTTTTTCCAGGGCGAATGCCGGGAATGAAGCCGCCATACTTTTTCATGTTGTCGGCGACGTCATCGCTCTTGAACGTCACCGCGGTGTAGAAAAAGCAGAAAAACACGATGAGTATGACGTAAAGCACGTCGTACATCAAACCGCCCGGCTGCAGGCTCATGCGAACCTTCTGCATCCATTCCGTATTGACGAACGTGGCAATCGTCGCCGGGAACATGATCAACGACGACGCGAAAATCGGCGGAATAACACCGGCGCTATTGATCTTGAGTGGAAGGTGGGTGCTCTGACCGCCATAGACCTTTCGGCCAACGACGCGCTTCGCATACTGCACCGGAATGCGTCGCTGCCCGCGCTCCACGAAGATAATGAGCGCGAACGTCGCGATAATGATCGCCGCGACCATCAGGAGCGTGAAGAACGAAATTTCACCGCTACGGAAGAGCCCCATCGTATTCGAAAAACCCGTCGGGATACGCGCCGCGATTCCCGCGAAGATAATGAGCGAAGTACCGTTCCCGATACCTCGTTCCGTAATCTGTTCGCCGAGCCACATCAAAAACACGGTGCCCGCAGTCAGCGTCACCATCGTCAGCAGACGGAACCC
>JACQAX010000151.1 GCA_016194795.1 Deltaproteobacteria bacterium
CCAGCAGCTCGCGCCGGACACCGACGAGGCGCTCGGAGCGGCGCTCAAGAACGCGCTCGCCAAGAATGCGGACAAAACGGTCGTGCTCGAGGGCGACCGGCGCGCGGTGCTCGGCACCGTGGTGCGCGTGATGGACGTGGGCAAGAAAGCAGGCGCCGCGAAGTTCGCGGTAGCCACCAAAGGGGGCAGGGAATGAGGGGTTGGCTCGGGATTATCGCGAGCGCTTGCGCGGCGGCATGGGCATGTGCGGCTTTCGCGGCGGCGGCGGACGCTCCCTGGATCGGGACGGTGACGGTCAAGCACGTGGTCGCGGCGGCCTCGCCCGACAACAACTTCGCCGTGCTCACCAACCTGCTCGATTCGGCGACCGAGTCGATCCACACCTCGGTCTACCAGCTCGACAACCTGGCCATCGGCGAGGCTTACGAGCGGGCGCTCGGCCGTGGCGTGAAGGTGCAGATCCTGCTCGAGGGGTCGCCGATCCCCAAGATCCCGCAGGCCGAGCTCTACATCGCCAAGCGGCTCACGAGCCGGGGCGCGAAGGTCCATTTTTACGACCGCGCCAAGGACTCCGATCGGGGCACGCGCACC
This sequence comes from Deltaproteobacteria bacterium, assembly GCA_016194795.1. Classification (GTDB taxonomy): domain Bacteria; phylum Bdellovibrionota; class UBA1018; order UBA1018; family UBA923; genus JACQAX01. The sequence goes on from JACQAX010000151.1 coordinate 592, forward strand.
TTCAAATACTTCCACAACAAGTTCACCGTCGTCGACGGCCGGCGCGCGATCGTCGGCTCGGCCAACTACGGCAACAACGGGCATCCCGTCGACAACAGCTTCGGCAATCGCGAGTGGGAGGTGGTGCTCGACGACAGCAACGCGGCCCAGCTCTTCGACGAGGCTTTCAACCACGACCGGGGCCTGACCGGCGAATGGGCCGCCTACGGGTCGAGCCCGCGCTACAAGGCGGACCCTTCGTTCGATCCTTCGCAGCCGAAGACGCGCTCGGGGCACTACGAGGCCCGGCTCGAGCCGTTCGATGCTTACGACGTTCCGACCAAGACGGTCTTCGCCCCCGAGAACAGCCTCGACGACAGCCCGATGCTCGCCGTGCTCGAGCATGCGCAGGAGACGGTCGACGTCGAGCAGCTCAACCTCGAAACCTACTGGGGCGGGAAACCCTACAATCCGGAGACCGAAGACAGCCCGCTGATCAAATCGCTGCTCTCGCTCGCGCGCGCGGGCAAGGCCGTGCGCATCCTGCTCAACAACGACGCCGTCTTCCACGAGCCGCAGCCGAAGCCGCTTGCGGGCGTGCTCGATCTGATGGCGCTGTTCGACGAGCTGCCCGAGCACCTGTTCCGGGGCGTGGACGACGACAGCGACGACGAGCCCAAGCCGAAGCGCGACAACTACGCGACGCGCGAGTATCTCGGCAAGATCGCTCAGCGCGAGAACCTGCGCATCGCCGTGCGCCTGCTCGACTTCAAGAACTGCGGGCTGGGCGTGCTGCACAACAAAGCCATGATCGTCGACGGCAACGTGACCTTCGTGAGCTCGCTCAACTGGGGCGAGAGCCCGATGAAGTTCAACCGCGAAGCCGGCGTGCTGCTCAAGAGCTCGCCGATCGCGACGTACTACTCCAAAGCGTTCGAGTACGACTGGCGCTGCTCGGGAAGGCCGAGATCCTTTTTCTGACGGGCGATCAGCTCGGCCGATTGCTCGGGCGATAGCTCGAGCGGGTTCACGCGCTGTCGCGCCAGCCAGCCGAGCTCGAGTGCCCAGTTTTCGCCGCCGGTGCGCTGACGCTCTTCGAGGTGCGCGCTCAGGCGCGCCTCCCAGTCTTTGGTGTACTGGACGGGGTTGCGGACGGCGAGATCGAAGGCGGTCGAGACGAGGCCGCCGACCCACGGGATGAAGCTCGACGCGAACGAGACGATCACGCTCGACGTCTCGACGGCGACGCGGATGTAAACCGGCCTCATCGGCGCCGAGTAGTCGATCGCGACCGCCGGGCGCCAGCTCTGGAACAGGCGCGTGTGCGCCAGGAGATAGAGCCGCCGGGTGCCGCGCGCGTCGCTCGTGAGCCCGTAGCGGGGATTGAGCAGCTCGGCGGCTTCGTGGTGCCCGTCGAGCCAGCGTCGGGCGTCAAAGGCGCGGCCGACGTCGTCTTTCAGCGTGTCGCGCCAGGCGGTCTCGGCGCCGCGGAAGACCCAGTTCCAGATCGAGATGATCGAGGCCTGGGCGAGATAGAGCGAGACGCCCGTGCGGCGGCGCTCCTCGGGCGTGAGCGGGTCGAAGGCGGAAAACCTGCGCGTTTTCTCCTCGGCCGCGCTCACCATCTCGCGGGCGGCCTCGCGGTGCAGGTCGAGCACGTCGCCCGTGTAGGTGAGGTAGCGCCCGACGGCAGTGCTGATGAGCGCGGAGAGGACGGGAATGGGGATCGTCCCGATGGCGAGGATCAGCACGCCGGAGAGGATCGTGCGCTGGACGGCCTGGAGAAAACCCGCGTGCAGGGTGCGCAGGTCGGCGATCAGCACGGGGTGCGCCTTCGCCGAGCTCGAGGCCTCGACGGGCAGGAGGAGCATGTCGTAGCCGCCGTCCTCGCGGGCCTGGAACGCCAGGCGACTGAAGTCGATGCCGTAGCGCGCAAGCCAGCTGGTGCATTTGCGGAAGAGGGTGGGTGAGACGGTGGCCTCTTGGTAGTCGACGTCGGCGAGGGTGAAGCGCGCGGGCGCGGCCTCGAGGGTGCCGGCGGCGCCGAGGAGCCCGAGGGCTCCGAAGCGGTCGAGGGCGCCGGCGTTCCACGGGATTTTCTTGAACCAGTCGGGGGCAAGCAGGTTGGTTTCGAGTTTTTCGCGGGTGAGACGGGAGAGCTTCTTCACGGCTTTCTCGGCGCCACGTTCCGGCTGGCCGGCGAGCGCGTCGCGAACCGCGGAGAGGGTGAAGCCGGGACCGCCGACGGTACCGAGGCGAAGGATGCCCACGGGACCCGCGGTGGAGAGCGAGAGATCGTAGATGGCCAGGATCTCACCGTGGTCGTCGAGCGCGGCGGCCCAGCGCACGCCGAGGAGGCGCCAGCCCTTGATGTCGTTCCAGTTGCTCGTCGCGCCGAGAGCCCCGCTGGCACGCGCGTCGAGCTCTCGAAGCCGCTGCGCGTCCGCGCGCGAAACGGGCAGCTTGTCCAGCGGCAGGAAGTCGGGGAGGAGCTCGCCCGCCAAGGCCGAGGGCAGGGCGACGAGCGCAAGCACAATCCCCAGGAACCATTGGCGCATGCCTTGATTCTAGCGCCGCGTTCCGGATCTGGCTTTAAGTTTCTGTCAGCGCTCGAGAAGCTCGATCTCGTATCCGTCCGGGTCGTCGACGAAGGCCATGCCCCCTCGGCCGTCGGGCGTTTTGCCCGGTCCCCAGCTCAGGTCGTAGCCGTGCTGCTTGAGGCGCGCCTGAACTTTTTCCATGGAGTCGACGCGGTACGCGCAGTGGCCGTACGCGTCGCCACGCTCGTATTTGTCGACGCCCCAGTTGTGCGTCAGCTCGATCATGGGGGCTGACGCGCCGGCTCCGGCGTCACCCGGAGCGCGCAGGAAGACGAGCGTGAACTTGCCGTCCGGGTACTCGTTTTTGCGGACGACGTCGAAGCCCAGGCCCTGGGTGTAGAAGTGCAGGGACTTCTCGAGGTTGGTCACGCGGATCATGGTGTGCAGGTATTGCATAATACTCCTTGTCGGCTCAGACGCCCCGCAGGCGCAGCTTGTAGCGGAGCTTCGTGAGGATGCTCTCGCAGCGGGGTTCGAAGACGAGCGTGCGCGCTTGCGCGACGGCCGTGGCGGGGTCGCGCAGGAAGCCGAGCACGTGCTCGAGGAAGTCGACTTCGGGGCGCGTGAAGAGCACCGAATCGACGTGGTTCATCTCGTGGACGCTCAGCAGCTGCTTGCGGGCCGTGCCGAGCTCGTTGAAATACTCGCCCTGCTCGTCCCAGGGCGCGAGCGTGTCGAGCTTCGTGCGCACGACCTGGACCGGAAGGTCGGTGATCCGCTCGGGTCTGATGAGTCGCTCGCCGCGCGAGTCGAGAAAGATGCCGTCGTTGAGCACGGCGCGCGCGAAGTCTTCGAGCAGGTCGACCGGGATCTTGTCGGCGCCCATCTTGAAGAAGGCGCGGCGCACCTGCTCGCGACCCGTGTGCGCGGGGCTCAGCGCGAGCTTGGTGAGCGCGATCGCGAAGTTCTCGACGGCAGGCATGAGCAGGCGGCCCTTGAAGCCCCCGGCGTCCTTGGCTCGCTGGCTGCGCGAGAGCAGCCGCGTGTGCATGTCGATGGCCCGTAGCCCGAGGGCGCGCGCCGCCGCGGCGGCGGGCTGGCCCACGCGCGCGAAGGCTTTCATGTATCCTTGAAGATAGTTCACGTGGTGGGGCGACTGGAACAGCACGATGCCCTTGATGAACGGCTTGAGCTCGGCGGACAGGCGAGGGTCGCTCAACGCGCCCATGATCATCATGCCGCCCATGCTGTGGCCGAAGAGGCGGAGGCCCTCGGCCTTCTGCGCGGGTGAAGCGTACTCGTTGAGCACGAAGCGGAAATGCGCGGGGAAGTCCTTGCGGATGACCTCTTCGAGACCGTTGCGGCCGCTCGCGCTGAGGCTTGGTCCCTCGTTTTCCGGGATCTTCGCCGAGCCACGCCAGTTGCCGATGAAGATGTCGTAGTCGCCACGCAGCCGCAGCGCCGTCGCGGTCAGCTCGAGCGAGAGGCCTTGGGCCCCGAGGCCCGGCTCCATCAGCAAGATCGGCTTGCCGGGGTTCTTGAGGTGGATGAGCTTCTCGCGCACGCCGTCTTCAGTGGTGACGTAGAGCTCCTCGACGTCCCGGGCGGGCAGGCGTTCGAAGTCGCGGGCATGGGCCGCGAGCGCGGCGAGCGCCGTGGCGAGTATAATGAGGACGGCGAGAGTGCGGGTCATGGGCGTGTGGGGTAACAGGATTAATGTGTTGCGTCAACTTCCGGCGGGCGGCTCGGCTTCACTCTTTAACTGTATGAAAATCTTGCGGAAAGTTCCTGTCAAATACCGGCTCTCGGCGACCTTGAAGAACTCGTCGAGCTTCGCCTCGGGGTGCTCCAACGAGAAGTGCAGCATGTCGTGGGCGATGATGAAAAGGCAAGCCAGCGGGCTGATGTACTTGTGGGTGAGGCCGCGGGGGAAGCCCGAGCCGTCGCCTTTTTCGTGGTGCTGCGCCAGGACCTGGTCGACGTCGCCCGGGATCTCGTGGAACTGCTTGGCGTACTCGGCGGCGCGCACGGGGTGCATCTTGAATTCGTTGATCTGCTCGGTTGAATACTTCCCGCTCTTCTTCACGTCCTCGAGGCTCGAGAAGCTCGCGAGGTTGTGATCTTGAAGCGGAAGGTCGTGGAGAAAAGCGGCGAGCGAGAGCTTGAGGTAGGTCGCCGCCGAGTTCCAGCCCATCTTGTAGGCGAGCGCGCAGGCGATCTTGCCGAGCGTGATCGAGTGGCTGCTGATGTACTTGCCCTCCTCCTTCTGCAGGCGGGAGAGCACGACCGAGAGCTTCGGGCGCGCGCCCAGGAGCCTGAGCGTGATCTCGACGCTCTGCTTGGCCAACGCCTGGGCCTTGGGCGTGAAGCCGACCTTGGCCACGATGTCCTGGACGGCCTCGAGCGCGGCGCCCGAAACGCGATCGGCTTCGTTCTCGTTGATTGACTGGCTGTCGGCGACTTTCTTGAGCGTCTGCACCTGGCTGTCGAGGAGCGCCTCGGAGTCGGTTTTCTTGAGATAGAGCATGTCGGCGCGGCGAATGTCGCGGAACTTCTTGAAGTCCTCGGCACCGAGCTCCGCGCCCTTGCGGATGAGCTTGATGTAGCGGTTCTCGGAAAGACGGATCCAGATGTCGGCCTTCACCGGGCTGATGCCGGCCAGGGTGTTGATCTTCAGGGGGATGAAGTCGGAGTCGGGCGTGCCCGCGTCGCCGAAAGGCTTCAGCCGGGCGAGGTTCGCCAGCGCCACGGGGAGCTCCTTGGCAAGCTCCATGCGCACGGCGACCTCGAAGCGCAAGCCGGGCTGGGCGAACGCCTTCTCGGAGGTGCGGTCGGGCGCGCACATCACGTAGGCGGTGTTGCCGCCGTATTGCAGCAGGCATTTGACGAGCGCTTGTCCCGTGCCGCTGTAGTTGAACACGATGAGATCGAAGAGCGTCTCCTGCTTCTCGAGCAGCTCGATGCCGTCTTGCAGGAGCTTGAGCATCACGAAGTTGACCTTCTCGCTCGTCGTGGACGAGATCTGGCGCTCGACGATCGAGTGGATGATGTTGCGCGCCTCGAGCTCGTCTTCGAGAATCAGGACGTTCATGCCTCAGGACCTCCCCAGAAGCAGGCTGACCCAGTTGTTGTTGCAGATCCGCTCGGTGGGCCGGAAGCCCAGGCGCTCGTAGCGCGCGAGAATCTCGGCCTCCTGCTCGGCGAGCAGGCCCGAGAGGATGAGGAAGCCGCCGGGCTTGAGCCAGGCATGGAAACGCTCGGCGAAGTCGAGCAGGGTGTTCTTGAGGATGTTGGCCACGATGCCGTCGAGGGCTTTGAAGTCGGCTTTCCCGAGCGCGACGTCGACGGTGACGCCGTTCTCGGTCGCGTTTTTACGAGTGGCCTCGATCGAGAGCGGATCGATGTCGACGGCAAGCGCGGTTCCGACGCCGAGCTTTTTCAAGCCGATGGCGAGGATGCCCGAGCCCGTGCCGAAGTCGAGGACGATGTGTTTCGCTCGCGTTTCCTTGGGCGCGCCCGAGAGGGCGTGGGCCATGAGCTCGAGGCAGGCGCGGGTGGTCTCGTGCGAGCCCGTGCCGAACGCCATGCCCGGGTCGATCACGAGCTCGAGCGTCGAGGGCGTGACCTTCGTCGAGGCGTCATGGGCCGCCTTCTCGATCGCCTCGGGCGTGTGCCAGCTGGCGCGCACGAGCCAGTAGGGCTTGACGAACATCGGGCGGAAGTTGTCCTTCCACATCTCGGCGTAGTTCTTCTCTTCGACCTCGTGGACGTCGAAGACGGGCTTGAGGTGCAGGAGCACCGGCTCGACCGCCCGCTGGGCGCGCTCGGCATCGCGAAGGTTGTCGAAGTACGCGGTGAAGCGCTCGGGGGGGCTAAGCACGCCGGGCTCGATGGCCTGCTCGAACTCGTCGCCGACGTGGAGCGCGGCTTCTCCCTCCGGTGGCGGCTCCTCGCCCTCCTCGATACCGGCCGAATGGAACTGGTAGAGGAGGCCTGAAACCAGGTCCCAGACTTCGGCCGTCGGTCGCTGCGTGAGAGCGCAGGTCAGGGCGTGCACGGCGCTCACGTGCCTTTCTTGGGGGCGTCAGGTGGCGGGGCCGAGGTCTCTTCCTTGCGGGCGGTGATGAGCTTGAAGATCCTGAACTCGGCCGCGGCCGCCGTGTACATGATCTTGCGTAGCAGCTGGTACTGCACGGCTTTGTCGGCATGGATGAAGAGCGTGCCGTTGAACGGCTTCGGCTCGGTGGGCTGCCCGTTTGCGTCGACGAATTTCTGGGTCTTGTGGATGTACTCGACCTTCTCTTTTTCCTTGGTGAGCGCGTCGAACAGGGGAAGGATGCGCCGGCCGTCGTCACCCACGAGCTGCGGCTGTAGCGCGTACTTCACGCCGGCCTGATCGACGGTTGGCGGCTCGTCGGGCTTGGTGGGCGGCAGGATCTGCGGCTGGTCGGTGAACTCGATGACTTTCTGGCCTTCGAGAATGATCGCGCCGAGCTCGAGCTCGGGTTTGCCGTTCTTCATCGTGACGTGAGCGGGCTCGACCATGAGGTTCATGCCCTCGGTCGGGGCCTCGGGCGTCGCCGAGGTGGGCAGGGCGATGTTGCTCGAGGTGGAGAAGGCCACGGCGCTGGTCGAGTAGCTCTTGAGCAGGAAGACGAGCAGGATGATGAGCATGTCCATCATCGAGGTCAGGGGCAGCTCGAATTCTTTTCTCACTTTTTTGCGCGAGCGGCGCTTCAGGATTGATCTGTTCATGTGCTCAGGATGTTTCCGAAGACGATCTCGGGAAAGAGATCCTTGTCTTCAAGGATGGTGGTTTTCTTCTCCAGCATCCGCTTGTTGGCCTCGTCGAGCACCTCCTGGGGGACAGTGTCGGTCTTCTCGAAGAAACGGCCCGAGTCGATGATGCTGATGAGCGAGTCGTACGGCACCCCGGGCTCCGGCTTGAGGATCAGCTGCCTTTCCTTGGGATGGCGCTTTTTGATGTCCAGGAGGCGCTGGTGGAGAGCCTCGAGATCATAGGTTTTCTCGCCGAGCTTCGCGGGATCGTCTTTGCTCGGGATCATGTGGTTCTCGCGCGAGCCCGTCCAGTCGTGGACGAGAATGCGCTCGGCCTGGATCTCGAGCGTGAGCTGCAGGGGCGGCTCTTCTTTTTTCATCTCCTTGATCTGCTCGGCGGGCGCCGCCAGCATCGGCGCCGGGGTATCGATGACCGCGATGGCCATATAGCCCATCGTCATGAGCAGAAAGGAGACGAGCGTGACGAGCGCGTCGAGCATTGGAACGAGGTTGAGCTGGACTTCCTGGCTCTCGGACTTGCGTCGGGAGCTGGGCTTCCTGAACATCTGGCGATCAGCCCTGCTTCTCGGAGCTGTGCCGGTACTTGCGCGCCGAGAGGAGGTCGAGCAGCTTCACGCCGAACTCGTCGATGTCCTCGACGATCTTCGTGGCGCGCGTGGTGAGCACGCCGTGCGCGACCATCGTGGTGATGGCGACGATGAGGCCGAAGGCGGTGCAGTTCATCGCCTCGGAGATCTTGAGCGAGAGCAGCTCCTGGCGCTTGGCGGCTTCGGCGACCGAGATCGCGCCGAAGGCGCCGATCAGGCCGGTGATCGTGCCGAGCAGGCCGAGCAGGGTGGCGATGTTGGCGATGAGCGCCAGGTAGTTGAGGCGCTTCTCGAGCTTCGGCACCACCTCGAGGCTGGCCGCGTCGATCGCGTTCTGGATCTGGGTCTCGTCGCGGCTGGCTCGCTGAAGGCCCGCCTTGAGCACTCGCGGGAGAGCGGCTTTGCCCGCCCCGTTGCAGAGGCGGATGGCGCCGTCGACGTCCCCGGCCAGGATGTATTTCTGCACTTCGATCATGAACGACGTGCCGTCGACGTAGTAGGTCGCATACAGCCGGAGCAACCTTTCGATGATGAAGGTCAGCGCGAAGGCGAAGCTGAGCGCGATGAAGTGCATGAAGAAGCCGCCCTTTTGATAGTTGGCGACGATCGTGCTGAAGAAATTCGACACATCCATGGTCTTCTCCAATCGAAAATTTTGAAAAAGCGTCTTTGCTTAATAGGTTAACATTCTGTCGCTCGTGGTCAAGCAGCGGTGAAGAAAGTGCCTAGCGCTTGTGGGATTTCCCGACTAGAAAGCAGACGTGAGAGCCCACGCTTGGATCGCCCTCAGTCTTGCTTTCGCGACGTCGGCATCGGCCGCAGACACCGACCAGCGCGTCCTCTGGCGCCTTGAGATCGACGGCAACCACGCCATCGCCACCGACGAGCTGCTCGATGCGATCCATTCGGCGCCTACGTCGCATATCCCCGTCATCGGCCCTTTTTTCGGTGGCGTGCACCGCTTCGACCCCGTGGCCTTTCGAGCCGACCAGCAGCGCATCGAGCACCTCTATCGCAGGTTGGGCTATTTTCAGGCGAAGGTCGACGCGGCCGACGTCAAGCCCTGCAGCAAGGAGGGCCGCGTCTGCGCGCGGCTTCATGTCAAGGAGGGCGAGCCCACACGGATCGCGAGCCTCAAGGTGCGCGAGGTCGACTCACACCCGCCACGGGGCGAGGACGAGCTGACGCGGGTGCTCGGCCTGCGGGCCGGCGAGATTTTTCGGCACGACGACTACCTGCGCGCCAAGACGACCATGGCGCGATATCTGCGCGAGCGCTCCTACCCGCTACCCGAGGTCAAGGGCGAGGTGCTCTACCGGGAGGCCGCGAACACGGTCGACATCAACATCACGGTGAAGGCGGGGACGACGGCGAAGCTGGGGTTCATCTCGTTTGACGGGCTCGACCAGATCCGCGCCGAGGACGCGATGGCACGCCTGCCGATCTCGACGGGAATGGCTTACGACCCGAAGCTCTTCGACTCGGCCGGCGACCTGCTGGGCGACCTCGACGTCTTCAGTACGATCGACGTCGAGCTCAAGCCCCGCCAGGGCGACCCGGGCGTGGCCGACGTCGTCTACCACGTGCACGAAAAGCAGCTCAAGACGCTGCAGCTCGGCGCCGGCATGCGCATCGAGAACTCGCGCCAGGAGGCGCGTGGGCGGGTGGAGTGGACGAACCGGAATTTCTACCGGCACCTGCGCAACTTCGACGCGCGGTTCGAGCCGAGGTACGCCGTGCTCCCCTCGGTGTTCCGGCCGCAGCAGTCGGGACCGCTCGGAGACGTGGACCTCTCGCTCAAGCAACCGTCGTTCTTGAGCCCGTGGCAGGACCTGCGCTCGAGCGTCGGGTTCGATGCCGACCTCGAGCAGGGATACCGCTACTACGGCCCGCGGTTCGGGACGGCGCTCGAGCGGCGTCTCAACCATAAAGTCACCTTCGGAACCGGCTACGTCTTCCGCTATCTCACCTTCTACGACGTCGACGTCGGCTCGACCTCTTCGAGCTCGTCGGCCGTACCGCTGGAGCTGCTGCAGACGGGAAATTACCGGCTCGGCTTCGTCGAGCAGCACGTGCGCTGGGATGATCGCGACGACCGCGTCGAGCCGCATCGCGGGACTCTGGTCCAGTTCGGCGTGCAGGAGAGCTCGCAGCTCCTGGCGAGCGCGTTCACCTATTTCCGCGCCGCGCCCGAGGTGCGCCAGTACTTTCCGGAAACCAACCGCGCCACGCTCGCCATGCGGGCGTTTTTCGGGCGGATCGCGCCGCTTCTCGGAAACGCCACTCCGATCACGGAGCGCTTTTACGGCGGCGGCGCCAACGACCACCGGGGTTTCTCGTACCACCGCCTGAGCCCGCAGACGCTCACGAGCGACGCGCGCTCCGTTCCCGTGGGGGGCGTCACCGAGCTGCTGGTCTCGGCCGAGGAGCGCGTGAACCTGTTCCGTCTTGGGGACCATTGGGTGATCGGCGCCCTCTTTGTCGACGCCGGCGACGTCGTGGCGAGCCCGTCCGAGCTCGACGTCAAGCGGCTCCACATTGCCGCGGGGCCCGGTTTGCGCTACAACTCGCCGATCGGCGTCATCCGCGCCGACCTCGGGGTGCGGCTGAACCGGCTCGGTGAGCAGTCGGACGGGCACCCGAACCCCGACCCGGGCAAGCCGATTGCAATTCACGTGAGCTTTGGGGAGTCGTTTTGATGGGCTTAGCGAGAAGGACGCTTCGAAAGATCGCCAGGCTGGCGGGGCTTGCCGCGCGCCTCGTGCTTTGGGCCGTGGTGGCGCTCGCGCTTGCGATCGGCGTGGCGGAAAGCCCGCCCGGCAAGCAGGCGCTCGCGCGGCTGGCCACGCGGCTGGCCGCGCCGTACCTTCGCGGCCGGCTCGAGCTGGGCTCGATCCACGGCGACCTCGCGCGGCGGCTCTCGCTGCACGACATCCGCGTCTTCGATCGCAAAGGCCGCCTGGCCGTGCGCATCGCCCGGGCGTCGGCGCGCTACGCGCTGAAGCTTCGGCCCCTGCGCCTGGAAATTCACGACGTCACGCTCGAGCAGCCCGAGCTGCTCGTCGACGACCCGCGCGTGCTGCTGGCGCGGGCTCGCGACGACGAGGGCGAGAAGAAAAAACCGACGGGAAGTGACGACAGTGAAAAGTCGCGCGTCGTCCTGCGGCGCGCGCGCGTCGCCGAGGGGCGTTACCTCGGCGTGCACCCCATCAATGTCGACGTCGAGCTCCCCGAAACGCTCGACCGGCTGCCCGAGGGGCGCGTGTTCGCCGCCGGCGAGCTTCGCGGGCTTCCGCTCAAGCTCGTGCTCACCGTGGGCCGCGTGCCGGCGGCGCCTTCCGGGCGAGGCCGCGGCTCCGGCACGCTTTCCGGCGTGGCCAAGGGTGACGTGGAGCTGCGCCAGATCGCGGCGGTCGTCGCGCGTTGGGGGTGCTCTCGGGTCGAGCTCCACGGCGAGGGAACGTTTGATCCAGCGCGCCCGGAGCGCTCGACGGGCGAGCTCGTGCTCCCGGACGCGCGGTACGAAGGCCGCGAGCTGCATCGCGCCTGGAAGGGCGCGCCCGAGCAGACCGTCGAGGCGCGCGGTTCGGCGCGCGTGCGCGACCGCGCGGTCGAGGCGTCGCTGGAGACGCACCTCGAGAACAAGACGCGGGTCGTGGTGGCCGGGCGGGCGGGCGAGCTGCCGTCGCCACAAACCATCCTCCTCCGGCGCGTCGAGCTTACCGGAGAGTGCCCGCTGCTGGTGCTCGAGCGCGCGACGAGCTTGCGTCTCGGCGAGAGCGGGCGCCAGCCGCTTCCTCTCGGGAAGCTCGCCTTGAAAGGCTGCGCCGGGGACGTTCGCTACGAGCGCGATGCGAAGATGGCGACGCTTTCG
>JACQAX010000135.1 GCA_016194795.1 Deltaproteobacteria bacterium
AGCTTGGCCGCGCCCGCCGCGCCCGTGGCGCCGCCGCCGACGGCCGCCAGGCGACCGACCGCGGGACCGGGCGCGCCGGCCGCGGCCGCCACGCCGACACCCGTTTCAGACATGACCGCACCGCTGTTCTTCGACTGCGAGACGACGCTGCCCACGAGGTTCTTGAGGCCGCCCGTGAGCGCTGCCGCGAGCTTGCTCACCGGCGCCGAGGCCGCCGCGCCGACCGTGGGCGCGGTGTTCTCTTTCGAGTCGCTGCCCGAGCCGCCGCCGGCCTGGGGCAGGTCGGCCGCCGCCGTCTGCTCGGGCTCGGGGATTTTTTCGACCGGGATGTTCTGGATGCGCGCGTAGACCGGGTAAGGCTCCTCGACCTTCGCGTCGGGGCGCCCGAAGAGCAGCATCCAAAGCGCGAAGACGGCCGCGACGACCGCGGTGCTCACCGCGAACGGTTTGCGCAGCTCGGCGGGGAAGGGGTTGGGGCGGGCGCCGCCGATGATCAGGGCGCCTTCGCTCACGAGGATCTCGAGCGCGTACGGGCCCGCGAGGATGCGGTAGACGACGCCGGTCTCGAGCCGGGTGTCGACGGCCCAGGCGTCGAGCTTCTCGATGCGGGCATCCTTGCCGCTACCGATCTGGATGCGGCCGCCCAGGACCAGCCATTCGCGGGGGACGCGAGCGTGGGCTTCCTTGTTCTTGAACCACACGACGTCGATGTCCTGCCCCACGCCGCAGCCCATTCCGACCTTGAAGCTCGTGCGCGTGTTGACGACGTCGACCGCGCGCCCGTTGACGTAAAGGCGGACGCGAATATTGAGAGCTTTCGATTTGCCGTCGCTCACCGGGGCCCAGGGCACGCGCCGAGGGTCCTGGAGGACGGTCGCCGTGCGCGCCAGGCGCACTTTGCGCGCGCCGATCTCGAGCATGGCCGAGGCGGCCTTGCCGTCGAAGTCGAGCTCGTGCTCGACGATCTCCTTGCCGTTGAGCCGCAGGGCCGAGGGGCCGCCCAGATCCATGATGACCGGTTTTTTCCCGACCTTGATCCCGACGTGCATCGGGCCCACGCCTTCGCCGGTGAGGTGCACGTCGGCGCCCGGAGAGCGCCCGAGGATGGTCAGGCCCTGGTCCAGCTTGTGGACCGAGACGACGCGTTCGTTCTGGTCGAGAACTTCCAGCCGCAGCATTCGGTTACCTCACGTACTCGTACGAGCTGACGATGCGCTCGTGCTGGTTGCTCTTGACGCGATAGAGGTGCTTGAAGTCGAGGTCGGCGCCGTGGAGGAGGTAGGCCGCGTTCGGTTTCTTGACCTTGCCCTCGATGCTCGCTTCTTCGAAGTCGACGACGGTGCGGGCGCGGATCTTTTTGACGATGCGTTTTTCGGTGACCACGCCCTTGGCGTCCACGGTACGGACGACTTGGGTGTTGAGGACCTTGGTGCCGTCGTCGGCGATGCCGGTCTCGTCGGCGTGGACGACGCTGAGGCCCACGAGACCCACGGCCAGGAGCATTCCTAATTTCGTGAAAGTGACCATAACCATCCAGCCCTTCAAAAACGATTTAAAACTTACAGTATTAAGATAAATTAACCATTGTAAATAGTCAACTATATTGAAAAGACAAGTAGTTTTAAATGGTTGGCTGCTTCTGGCGGACCGCGCTTTCGCCGAAACGCTGAATTTTACACTGGCCTGGCAACAGCATAAAATCGACGCATGCTGCGAGCCGCTGTCTCGACCCTGGCCGTGTCCGTCGCCTTACTGGCTCCCGTCGAAGCGCAGGCGAAGGCGCTGGCGCGAGCGCCAGGCAAAGCCAAAAAGGCCGCGCCGGTGCCGGATCTGGGGTTTCCTTCGGCCGCCGAGCTGCGGGCCCGCGCCGAAGAGCTCGTCAAAGCCTCAGGCGGAAACCGCACGGCCGGGCGCGAGGGCGGCGCGCGCGCTTACGCCTGGCTGCTTGCCGAGGCGCGCAAGCTCAAAGGCTGGGAGGTGGAGGAGCAGTCGTTCACGCCCGATCTGAAATTCGCGCGCGAGGGCTTCGCGCGCATCTACAGCGGCGCCGATCCCAAGGACTTCAACGAGAGCCCGGCCTTCGTGCGCCAGCGGCGCCAGCTCGAGGCGCTCAACGGCCTGGTCGACCTGCTCAAAGACAAGACCGGCCACAACCTCATCCTTCGGAAAAAAGGCTCCCAGGCCGAGCGCGCGAGCCAGCCGCTCGTGCTGACCGCGCACTACGATACGATCGCGGCGCGCCTCGAGCCGCTCGCGTACTTTCCAGACGCCAAGGCGCCCGGCGGCGACGACAACGCCTCGGGCGTCGTCGCGCTGCTTTCGATCGCGTCGGTGCTGGGCGAGCTGAAGCCTGCGCGCCCGGTCGAGCTCGTCTTCACCGACTGCGGCGAGCAGTTCTACCTGGGCGCGCATGCGTACGCCGAGCGCCTCCGGAAGAGCGGCGCCACGGCCGACGACATCACGCTCGAGATGATCGGCTATGATGGCACGTCGTCGAACCAGGTGAACGATCCGCGATACGCCTGAGAGCGTCGACTGGGCGTACACCCGGAAGATCGCGGCGTCGGTGGCCGACGCCGTCCGCAAGCTCGCGAGATAGCTACTGCCGGTCGAGCCGGGTTTCGCGCGCGTCGGTGCCGGGGTCGGCCTCGACGGTGAAATAAATCCGCCCGAGCTCACGCCCGTCGTGCGTCTCGACCTGCACGCGCCAGTCGCCGGGCTCGTAGTTGCTCTTGACGGCGTAGCCGCGAAAGCCTTCCTCGCGCCCGCCCATGATCGCCATCGGGATCGCGTCCCACGCGTGCCAGCCCTGCTTGCCGTGGTGGAGCCAGCGCACGTTGAGCTTTTCGCTGAAGCGCGTGGGCGAGAAGACGCGGGCGAAGAAGTAGATCTTGTCGCCGGGCCGCGCGTCGAACGACTGATCGCCGTTCTGCCAGAACCGCCAGCGCGAGCGGGTCCACGCCAGCTCGTACTCGCCGTCCTTCTTGGTGAGGCCGTGGTAGATCCCCATGTACTTGAGCGAGAGCGGCACCGGGGGGATGAGCTCGGCGAAATAAAGCACGAGAAAGGAGGCCTGCACGATCGCGAACGGGACGAGAAGCTGCCGCTCGAGCTCGCGGCGCTTGAGGAACCAGAAGAACGGCGCGGCGGCGAGCGTGGCGGCGAAAATCGAGAGCAGGAAGGGGAGCGTCCCGATCTGTCCCATGAGGATGGGGACGAGGCAGACGAGATAGGACGTGATGCAAAGCGCCAGCAGCCCCAGGCGCACGGCCGCGTTCGACGCCCGCAGGGCCTTCGACTCGTTGACGTAGAGCACGCCGCAGAGGGCGACAACGAAAACGATTGAGGTGAACGACGACGACGCCTTGAAGTAGAAGATCGTGTAGGCGTTGAGCAGCGTGCCGAGCAGGAAATGCATCAGCTCCTCGTGGTAATGCCAGAGGCGGGCCCCGAGCCGGTTCACCGGCTGGTAGCCGGCGAGGTTCAGGCAGATCAGCGCGCCGGCCACCGCGATGTAGGCGGCCTGTTGGAGGATGGCGAAAAGCTCGTCGATGCGCTGGAGCATGTAGGCGTCGAAGGTGAACCCGCCGGCGAAGAAGACGAGCGGGATCCACTTCTCGTGTTTCTGTTTGAGAGCCAGAATTTTTGAAGGGAAAGCCATGCCTCGATGGTAGCATGACCAGGATGGTGGCTCCCAGCTTCACTCGACAGGCCCGCCTGCTTTTCGTCGACCCCGACGAGGAGTTCTGCTCGTTCATCTGGCGCGACTACACCGAAGCCGGTGGCGGGGCGGGCGACACGAACCCGGTGCCGGTGTTCTGCGACTCGCTGCGCGACGTCCAGGTCCGTCTCGTCGAGCCGCGCTGCGAGTACCACGCCATCTTCGTGAACCCGTCGCTCGGAGATCCGGTCTGGCAGGCCGTGCTGCGCGCGGCGCACCGCTATTGCCCGGGCGTGCCGCTCTATCTTCTGTCGGAGCGCGGCCTGCGCCTGCGTCAGAGCGAGGCCGACGAGCTCGGCATCTGCGGCATCTTCAAGAAGCCGCTCAGCTATTCCAAGGCGCTTTCCGCCTCGATGCAGGTCGAGGGCCGCACGCTCGAGGACGAGGCGCGCGTCGACGCGAGGATCGAGGCCGTCGGCACCCCCGAGGCCGCGCGCCCGCGAAGCCACGAGCATGAGGCCGAGTCGCAGAACCTTTCCGAATACATGGAGGTGAACCTCGGCGCGATCGCCGGCGCGCCGCGCTCGCACTTCGACCTCTATGTGCAGCTGAGCAGCGGGCGGCTCGTGCGCGTGCTCCACGCCGGCGACGTGCTGGCCGCCGAGCGCATCGAGGGTTACCGGCAGCGCGGGCTCAAGGCTCTTTGCATCCGCAAGGTCGACCAGGAGAAATACCTCAGCTTCTGCGACGGGATCATCTCCGGGATCATGAAGGACGACAAGGCGCAGGTGAGCGTGAAGCTCTCCAACATCTCGAAGTACGGCGCGAGCACGCTGAGCTTCCTCAAGAGCGTCGGCATCGAGGACGCGACGATCGATCGCGCCGTCCGCTACGTCGAGCAGACCGCCCAGGTCGTCGAGCAGATCGCGCGCTCGAGCGAGGACGTGAGCCGCCTGATCGCCGACGTCGCGAGCCTCGAGCACAGCGTCGCCGTTTCGACGCTCGCCGCGCTCTTCATGCGCCACATCGGGGGAATGAACCCGGCGCTGATCGCGACGGTGGGCCTGGCGGCGTTCCTCCACGACGTCGCCCTGGTGGGCGAGAGCCCGGAGGTGCAGAACGAGAGCGAGGTGCTCATGACTCCCGAGCAGCTCATCGTGTACCATGCGCACCCGGACGTCGGCGCGCGCATGCTCGCGCGCGCCAAGGGCGTGCCCGAGATGGTGATCTCGGCGGTCGGCGACCACCACCTGCGCCGCCGTCGGGGCGGCTTCCCGGTGGAGCGCGCCACCGACGAGGTGAACCGCCTGGCCGAGCTCATCGGCCTCTGCCACGACTTCCTCGCGGCCGTGCAGCGCTCCAAGGTCGAGCGCGGCTTCGACCCGGTCGAGTACCTCTCGGCCACGGCTCCGAAGAGCTTTTCGGAGCCCGTGGTCGACGCCTTCGTCCGTACTTTCGCGGCGAAGTGATCTGTGGCATAAGGCGCGCAGCATGCGACACGCTCTATTTCTCGTTCTCGGACTGGCCTTCGCGTTCTGCGCCGCCCCTTCGGCGAGCGCGGCCCCGCGCGAGATCGTCATCCCGACGACCCCGCCGACCGACCAGGCCGACACGCTCCAGTGCTGGGCCGTCTCGGCCACCGCGCGCCTCGACGTCGAGGCGAGCCGCGCCGCGGGCGCGCCCGTCAAGCTTTCGGCCAAGTACGCCGTCTACGCCAAGACGCGCGCCGAGGTGGTCGCGCTCGTGCTCGCGCGCAAGCTCAAGCTTGCCTATGGGCAGCTCTGCGAGACCTGCAAGCCGGAGCCCGTCTATTATGAGCAGGGTGGCATCTATCCCGACGCCGTCCAGGCCGCGAAGCGCTATGGCGTGGTGCCGGAGGAGGCCTATCCCGGCTTTCCGGAAAAGGACGAGGAGCTCTTCCGCTCGCTCAATCGGCTGCTCGGGGGCTATGCCGAGCACCGCGAGCGCCTCGAGCGCCCGGACGCGGAGC
>JACQAX010000136.1 GCA_016194795.1 Deltaproteobacteria bacterium
GACTTCGCAGGCGGTACCGTCGTCCACGTCAACGCGGCCGCCGCGGCCGTGGTCGCGGCCTCGATGCTCGGCGTGCGCAAAGACTTCGCCCGCCTCGCGATCCTTCCGCAGAACGTCCCGTTCACCCTTCTCGGCACGGGCCTGCTCTGGCTCGGCTGGTTCGGCTTCAACGCGGGAAGCGCGCTTGCCGCCAACAACATCGCCGCGCTCGCGTTCACCAACACGATGCTCGCGCCGATGGGCACGCTCGTCGCGTGGACCCTGATCGACTACTGCCGCACGCGCAAGATCACCGCGATCGGCGCGGCCACCGGCATCGTCGTCGGCCTCGTCGCGATCACGCCGGCGGCGGGCTACATCAGCCCGATGTCGGCGATCGCCCTCGGGCTGCTCGCGGCGTTTCCGAGCTACTACGCGCTGCTCTGGCGGTCGCGCACGCGCCTCGACGACTCGCTCGACGTGCTGGCCGCCCACGGCGTCGGGGGTGTCTTCGGCGCGCTGATGACCGGCGTGCTGGCCGACAAGAGCTGGAACGGCACCGCCGACGGCCTGCTCTACGGCAACCCCAAACAGCTTTGGATCCAGCTCGCGGCCTGCGCGGCGGCAGCGGCCTACAGCGGCATCTCGACCTTCGTCCTCATCAAGATCATCGGCGCCGTGCTGCGGCTCAAGGCGAACGATCGCGAGCAGGGCGTCGGCATGGACGTCACTCAACACGGCGAAGAGGCGTACGCGCGCAGCGAAGGCGCGATCCTCATGCCGCAGGAAGGAGCGTAAGCGATGAAGCTCGTCGTTGCGATCATCAGACCCGAGAAAGTCACCGACGTTCTGAGGGCGCTCTATCGCGTCGAGGTGCGAGGCGTGACCGTAAGCCCGGTGCACGGGCACGGCGGCGAATCGGATCAGGTCGAGACCTACCGCGGCACCCGCGTGAAAATGGATCTCCAGGACAAGATGCGCCTCGAGATCGGCGTATCGGACCATTTCGTCGAGCCGACCGTGAAGGCGATCCTGGCCGCGGCGAAAACCGGCGACGTCGGCGACGGGAAGATCTTCGTGCTGCCCGTCGACAAGGTTTATCGCATCCGAACCGGCGAGCAGGACCAGGAAGCGGTCACGCCGGTAGAGCCGCCGTCGGCGGCCGAGTAAGCTCTCTCAGTAGACGAGGACGACGAACGTGCCTGGCAGGACGCTCGCATGCGCCTCGCCGGAGACGGCCGGGCCCCGGTCGGCGGTGACGACGTAGACTCGTCCGCTCTCCGGATCGAGGGCGATCGTGCGCGCGCCCTTCTTCGTGTCGAAGCGCGCGTGGAGCTCGAAGGCCTCGGGTGACTTCTCGCGCAGGACGACCATCGTGCCGTCCCCGCCGGGGACGAACACGAGCTTGCGCTTCGGGTCGAACGCCACGCCGTCGACGTTCGAGCCGACGTCGAACGACTTGAGCACGCGCGACCGCTCGGGATCGACGACGACCAGCTTGCGGTTGCGGCAGCCGGCGAAAAGCCGGCCCGTCTCGCGGTCGATCGCGAGGCCGGTGGGCTGGGTGCACGGCGCGAGAGGGATTCGGCTTTCGAGCGCAAGCTTGCGCGCGTCGATTCGCGCGAGCTCGCTCGTGGTCTCGAGGTTGACGTAGATCTTTCCTTTGCCGTCGCTGACGCCGAACTCGGGCTTGCCGGGCAGAGCGATGGTGCCCAGCACTTTTTTCGTTTTCGGGTCGATGACCGACGCGTCCCTGCTCTTGGCGTTGAAGACGAAGACGAGCTTGCTGGCGGGGTCGTAGAGGATGGCATCGGCCCCGCGACCGACTCCGATCGTTGCCCGCGTCTCGAGCTTCTCGAGGTCGAACGCGACCACGGTGCCGGATTTTCCGCTGCTGGCGAACCCGAGGCCGAGCTCGGGCACGAGCGCCACGCCGTGGGCGCCGTCGAGGCCGGGCACCTCGCCCACGAGCTTGCCGCTGGCGGTGTCGACCACCGCCACGCGGGTTTCCCGGGCGACGTACAGCCGCTTTCCCGCCGCGTCGAGCGTGAGGTAGTCCCAGAGGCCGTCGCCACCGATCGTGAAGCGCGCCTTCTCCTTGAAATCGGCGGTTTGCGCCAGACACGCCGAGAGTGCCAGGACGGTCGCGAGTGTTTTCAGCATCTTCCCATTGAAGCACAGGCGGGAAATTTTTGCCGCTGGAACGGCCAGGCTCTTGGCCCGCCGGGGGCGGGCCGATGAGTATAATGATGCGGAAGACCGGTTTTCATCTGCTCGCCCTCGCGTTGCTCGCGCTCGGAAACGTTCCGGCGGCCTTCGGCTGGGGCAGCTACGGCCACCAGCAGATCAACGTCGGAGCGCTCGAGCTCATCAAAGGGACCGTGCTGGGCAAGTGCCTCAAGCTCAACGAGAAGGTCGTCCAGCGCCTCTCGGTCACGCCCGACGTCGATTGGAAGGCGGGCCCCAAGGACAAGGAGCTGCCCGAGGACGAGTACAAGGCCAAGCAGGCCATCGATCGCGACGAGCATTCGCTGCATTTTTTCGAGGAGGACGCGTACAAGTCGACGCCCGAGACGAAGCTCCCGAGCGGCGCCTTCAAGGATGGGGTGCCCGAGCTCGAGCGCCTGCTCGGCGAGAACGCCGACCACATCGCCGAGGTCGACCCGTCCAAGAAGCTGAAAGACCCCGAGCACCCGACGCTCGACGACGTCACCAAGCACGGGACGGCGCCCTGGCGCTCGCTCCAGCTCTACGATCTCGCCGTCGCGGCGCTCAAGGCCGGCGAGGTCTCGAAAGCCATTTTCTATCTCGGCACGATGGGGCACTACGTCGGCGACATGTCGCAGCCGTTCCACGCGACGCTCGATTTCGACGGCCAGGCCTCGGACGCCAAAGGCATCCACCACGTCTTCGAGGAGGCGATCCTCGAGACGGCCGCCAAGGGAGCCGATGCCCATCTCGACCACGACACGCGGCTCTGGAGCTCGTTCGAGGCGACCCACGACGAAGTGGTGGCGACCGCGCGCCGCGAGCTTGCCGCCGCCGGCGGCGTCGCGCGCGAGAAGATCATCTCGGAGATCACGCGCCTGCTCGACACCGGCCAGGCTTACATCGCACCGCTCACGGAGGCGTTCTCGAAGGAGAACCGGGCGTACTGCGAGGCGCAGCTCAACGAGAAGAAACAGTCGAAGCACGAGAAGATCGCGCAGGCCGTGATCACGGCCTTCATGGGACTCTCGCTTCCCGATCCGGTTCACGAGAGCAGGCAGTCGAGCGTGCTCGGGATCGCCAATGCCCGGATGGGCGAGTCGTCGGCGCTCGTCGCGCGCATGTGGACGTCGGCCTTCGAGGCCGCGGGCAGCCCGGCGCTCAACTGCTCGAAGATCTCGTTCGAGTCGCTGGACGTCGTGAAGAACTACCCGCGCCCGACTTACATTCCCGGCGTGAAGTGAGTCCAGCCGCCGGACACGGAGAATGACGCCGGCGCGTTGACGTCACGGGGTCGAAGCGTCGAGCATCTCTTTTCCAAGGGAGATCCTCCGATGAAACGATCTGTGTATTTGAAGCTGTCGGCCGTCCTGGTTTGCGTTCTCGCGCTCGCGGGCTGCGACTCGCCGGCGGCGTCGCTCTCGACGATCGCGAAGGCGCTCGGCGCCGGAGACTTCAAGACGTTTTCCGCCAAGCTCGACGGCGCCGCGTTCGCGCGCTACGGCAACGCGGCGGCGTTCGCGGAGCTGCGCGCGAAGCTCGCGCCGTACCAGCTCAAGGCCGGTACGTCGTATTACGTCCGAACCGACTGCTACCAAACTCAGTTTGAGTGCCGCGACCATCTCATCACGCACTGGATCCGCATCCTCGCGGCGCCGGCGGGCGAAAAGAAACCGAAGTACGTCGAGCTCAACGCGGCGACCGTCCAGTGCATCGAGGTCGACCACGGCGTCGCGCAGATCGAGTCGAGCTGCTTCGTCACCGCCTTCGATCATGACTTCTGATGAGGGTGCTCAGCTTTCGTACAGTTGTCCCGGTGGTTGACTAAACGCGCGCAGGGATCGGTCTATATCTATTTGATTTTATGGTTTTTTATTAAAATCGAGGGCGGCGCTCGATTTGCAAAAGACCGGATATGCTCTTCAAGAAACTCGTTCTGGCCGCCTGTGCTTTTGGTTCCCTGACGTCGGCTCACGCCGGAGGCGGCGCGAAGCCCTTTCTCATCATCAGCGACATCGACGACACGATCAAGATCACCAACGTGCTCGACAAGGACAAGGCCGTCGAGAACGGCCTTTTCGGCGACCGCACCTTTCTGGGCATGGCCGAGCTTTACCAGGAGCTCGCCTCCAACGGCGGCATGAAGGCCGCGCCGGTCGTATACATGAGCGGCTCGCCGCCGATCCTCCTCGGCGAGATCCGCAAGATGCTCGTCGGCGGCCACAAGTTCCCCGACGGCAACTTCCGCCTGCGCGACTGGCTCAAGACGAAAGACGTTTACTCGTTCAAGTCGGCCGGAATGCTGGCGCTCCACGCGATCTTCGCCAAGTCGAAGACCGTCTTCGTCGAGCTCGGTGACGACACCGAGCGGGACATGGACGTTTACCACGACTACATCAAGGCCCATCCGGGCAAGACGGCGGCGGC
>JACQAX010000137.1 GCA_016194795.1 Deltaproteobacteria bacterium
CCGGTCGGCGTGGCCGTCGATCGCGAGGCGCTCCCAGCCCGCCGGGTGGCTCGCGAGATAGTCGCCGACCTCGCGGAGCGTGCGCCGGACGTTCGGCCTGAGGCGCGCCGAGTTCGTGGCGAAGAATACTTTTTGCGGATCGAGGGCGATGCGCAGGGTGTGGGCGCTCTTTTGAACGCCGCTCAGGCGCGTCGGCGGGACGCCCGGCTCGCTCGCCGGCGCGGGATGGCCGAGGGGAATGCCGAGCTGCACGCCCGCGGTGGCGACGTACGCCTGGCGGCGCTCGACCGTGACGTCCGTCGCGAGCTGGGCCCAGAAGCGCAGGGGATGCGCCGGGTTCGCCAGCTCGTACACGCCGCGCGCGCCAACGAGGTAGCTCGTGACGGGCGGCGCGACGGAAGGCCCGTACTCGGTGTCGATGCCGAAGTGGATCTCGGCCGTCGGGCCGAGCTGCCAGCGCGGGCCGACGCGAAAGCGCGGGCTCAGCACGAGCGCCGCGCCCTGCGTGCGGATCGCGATGCTCCGGCCGTCGGCGAGCGAGCCCGAGAGCGTGTTGCGAAACCAGCCGGCACCGAGGTCGAGCACCCAGGCGTAATCCTGGAACGAGAGGGCCGCGCCGAGCTCGAGCTGGGGGCCCGACGGTGAGTCGCCGAACTCGTGGCCGCGCACCGTCGCCACGCCGGCGCCGAGCGACCCGAAGACGCGCCAGCCGAGCTCGGGGGAACGCAGCTCGCCGTCGCTCCAGGGGCTGATGGAGGAAGGGGCGGCGCCCGCCTGGGGGGAGGCGTGGGCCGCGGAAGCGACGGCAAGCTGCGCTAGGGCAAAGAGGTGCATTCCGGAAGTCTAGGGAACCCGTGCTCCGAATAGCAAATTAAATCAGTTTACGTCGCCCGCCCGCTCCGCGGCCAGGCGGCCGAGCGAGTAGGCGGACAGCTGGGGCGGCACGCCCAGCGACGAAGGGAAGGCCGACATGTCGCCGACGAAGAGGTTGTCGAGGTGGCGATACCGGCACGTTTCGTCGAGGCAGGAATCGTCGTCGGAGCGCCCCACCCAGACGGTCGACATCGGGTGCACGGCCACCATGTCGAGATCCAGGTCACGCACCTCGAGCGGGGCGCAGTCGAGCTCGGCCACGCTCGTCGCGCGCAGCGGGGTGACGAAGGGCACGACCGCTTCCCTGGCGCCCGCCGCGAGCAGGATGCGCGCGGCCTCCCGAAGGCCGAGCGCCAGCTGGCGGCGGTCGGCGTCGTTCAGGACGTAATCGACGTCGGCCCCGAAGTCTCCCTTGAGCGAAACCGACCCGCGCGTCGAGTCGTGAACCATCGCCGAGACGCAGGCGAGACGGGGGAGCTTTCGCATCCACGCGTCGTGCTCCTCTCCGAAGCCCGGCAGCATCGAGGCCGCGCCCGCGGGGTGGGCGGAGCCCGCGATCATCCACACGCGCTTGGCCGAGTTTTTCTCGTACGAGAGAAACTCGGTGCACTCGTAGCTTTGCGGAATGCCTTGCCACGAGAGGACGGGCTCGTCGAACTCGGCGAAGGCGGCCACGCCCGGGTGCAGGTGCAGGCGCGCGCCCACGAGGCCGCGCGGATCGGGTACCTTCGAACGCTGGAGCAGCAACGGCGTCTCGATCGCGCCGCCGGCGCAGAGAAACGACCTGGCCGAGATCTCGTGGCTCGAGACGCGCGCGCCGGTCGCGGGATCGAGCGTTTCCGCCCTCGCCCGCGTCACTCTCCGGCCGTCGCGTTCCAGCACGATCGCCCGCGTGTCGGCGAGAAACGTCGCGCCCGCGCGCACGGCCTCCGGGATGAGCACGCGCAGGGCGTTCAGCTTCGCGTCGAAGGCGCAGCCGAGCTCGCAGAAGCCGCTCCCGACGCAGCCCTCGCGGTTGTGGCTGAGCATCCCGCCGCGGTAGCCCAGCTTCTCGACGCCTTTCTTGAAGAGGCGGTTGTTGGCGTTCATGCGCTCCGCGGGAATCCGCGAGACTCCGAGGAGCTTCTCGATGCGCTCGTAGTGGGGGCGCAGCGTCGCGGCGTTGAAGCGCGGCAGCTCCCACTCGGCGAAGACCTCGTCGGGGATGCGCTTGCAGAGATTGATGTTGTGGAGCGTGGAGCCGCCGACGCCGTGCCCGTGGAGCACGCGGATGGCGCGGTTGCGGGTGCGCCGCCCGCCGGCGTCGTAGAAGAGCTTGGGAAACATGTTCTCCTCGCGCTGGTCGAAGTCTTTGGGCGTGAGGAACGAGCCGCGCTCGAGCACGACGACGCTCAAGCCCCGCGCGCTCAGCGCGTGCGCGGCCGCGCTGCCGCCCGCGCCCGCGCCGACGATGCAGACGTCGGCGTCGAGCTTGCGGTCGGTCGTGAGCTGGCGATGGGTGAGGATCATCGCTCTCCCTCGACGAGGCCGCGGTAACGTTTTTCGAAGGCGGTGTGCGCTCCTCCGCCGGCGACGAGGGGGCCGCCGTAGCCGATCGCGGCCCAGCTCCCGGGGCGGGTGTATTTGTGCAGATAGGAGAGATCTTTCAGCGCCCCGAACACGGGCCGGCGCCACGAGAAGCCGGAGCGCCAGCCTTCGAGGCAGCGCGCCCGCTCGGCGTCTCCCAGGGCCGTGAACCGCCCGAGGTAGCCGTGGAAGAGAAACGGCGAGTGCTCGACGAGCAGCAGCGCCGCCTTGAACTCGAGCCTGGTGTGGTCGTCGAGACGGCCGACGAAGCCATCCATGAAAGACACCGCCTCGCGCAGGCGCGCGGGATCTTTTTCGAGGGTGATGGTCGCGTAGGCGGCGGCCAGGATCCTGGCCTGGTTGGCGCTCAGGTGCTGCAAGGGCCCGGGGTCGTCGCCCTGGGAGGGGGCGAGAAAGCGCCAGCCCGCCACCGAGGCGACGCCGGCCAGCGCGGTCCAGCGAAGGAAGCTTCGGCGGGAGAGGGGGCGCGCCCAATTGTTTCCAGATTCGGCCATCGTTGTTACACTGCCACAATGAGCAAAGAAGGCAATGTCTGGAAGGTGATCTTCGCCTCGTCGGCGGGCACGTTGATCGAGTGGTACGATTTCTACATCTTCGGCAGCCTCGCCACGATCATCTCGGCCCAGTTCTTCCCCAAGGGCAACGAGACGGTGGCGCTGCTCTCGACGCTCGCGACCTTCGCGACGGGCTTCGTCGTCCGGCCGTTCGGCGCGCTTTTCTTCGGGCGCATCGGCGACGTCGTCGGCCGAAAGTACGCGTTCCTGGCCACGCTGCTCATCATGGGCGCGGCGACCGCGTCGATCGGGCTCCTCCCCTCGTACTCGCGGATCGGGATCTTCGCGCCGCTCGGGCTGCTGCTCCTTCGCCTCGTCCAGGGCCTGGCCCTCGGCGGCGAATACGGCGGAGCGGCCACCTACGTCGCCGAGCACGCGCCCGACAAGAAGCGCGGCTTCTACACGTCGTTCATCCAGACGACGGCGACCCTCGGTCTTTTCGTGTCGATCGGCGTGATCCTCATCTACGACAGCTTCGCCAATCCCAAGAACCGCCGCGTGGTCCTCATCGCGCTTTTCGGAGCGACCGCCGGCCAAGGCGTCGTGTGGTATACCGGGCAGTTCTACGCCCTCTATTATCTGCAGACCGTCCTGAAAATCCCGTTCGTGACCTCGAACAAGATCGTGGCCGTCGCGCTTCTTTGCGCCACGCCGTTCTTCGTCGTCTTCGGCGCGCTCTCCGACCACATCGGGCGCAAGAAGATCATCATGACCGGCTTCCTGCTCGCCGTCGTTTTCTACTATCCGATCTACCGCGCGATGGTCGTCGTCTCGAACTGGAACCCGGGCTTCCCGAACGTCGCGCCGGTGAACCCCGACGTTTTCACGCTCACGGTGCTCGTCTTCCTCCAGGTGTTCTTCGTGACGATGGTCTACGGCCCGATCGCGGCGTTTCTCGTCGAGCTCTTTCCGACGAAGATCCGCTACACGTCGATGTCCGTGCCGTACCACATCGGCAACGGCGTCTTCGGGGGGCTCGTCCCGTTCATGGGCACGGCGCTCGTCGCGTCGACCGGCAGCATCTACGCGGGACTGATCTATCCGATCACGATCGCGTTCATCTCGCTCGTCGTCGGGACGTGGCTCATCACCGACAAGTCGCACGGCGCGAAGCTTTGGGACGAGGGCGACGCATGACCCTCACGCGCTTCTAAGGCCTGAACACGACGCCCGCGTCGCCCGGGAAGGGGCGACCCGGAAAGAGGCTGTTGAATTGCACCGAATCGACCGCCAAGGCTCGGCCGGCCTTCTCGGCCGCGATCGCGTCGTTGACGGTCTTGTCTCCCACGAGGAGCACGAACGGCACCTGTTTTCCGCCGACGTTGACCGAGACGGCGACGCGAAAGGGCTTTGCAGTGGGATTGGCCTTGGCGAATTGCAGGAACTCGGGGGTGAGCACTTTCGTGGCTCTTCGGCGGCGCGGTGCCGTTGGGATAGTAGCCGTTGAGGTTTTTGTATTCGACCTGCTTTCCCGATTTCGAAAGATCCTCGAGCGCCTGCGGCGTGTGGCCTCCGCCGAAGTCGGAATGCGGGCTCCTCGTATTGACAGTGGTCATGTGCGTGACGAGCCGGTTGACGTCGGCGGTCTCGAGCGCGCAGTCGAGCGCGGCGCGCGCCGGGCCGGCCCAGGCGTTGCCGGCGAGCGCGAGCACGATCGGGAAAACGAAGATCATCGTCAGCGACGGCATGCCGCCCCCGATCCCAGGCTCTTCAGCGTGTCGTCGAGGGTGCGCCGAATCTCGTCTTCGGGCACGCCGTTGCTTCGCAGGGCGCGGATCCGCGCGTCGAGCGCGCTCGTCAGCTCGTTGCGCGCGGCCACCGAGTCACCCTCGAGCCTGGCGACGTCGTCGAGCACGTGCCCGTACTGCTTTTCGAGCTGTCCCACTTCCACCGCCCCGGAAGCCCGGAGAAACGCGCCGTCGACCGCCGCCGTCGGCGCCTTCACGTCCCGGGCGGCGTTGTAGCCGGCGAGGAGGCGGGCTCGCTCGGCTTCGGTCGCCGTGTACGTGAAGACCGACTCGCCCTTGCGGATGAAGATCTTTCCATCCTGCGCGAGCATCACGAGATCGGTGGCCTCGCCCGATTCCGAGACGAGCTTCACCCAGCCCTTCGTCGGAAGCTTCGAGGCGACCTCGCCGGCGACCTCGGCCAGGTTGACGAAGATCCGCTGCGTGGCCTTCTCGCCGAGGGTGGCCGCTTTGCCGGTGAGCCTCACGGTGACTTTTTCGAGGAACAGCTCGCCCTTGGTCGCCAGCTTGTCCACCCACTTGATCCCGCGCGTGGCTTTGACCGCCGCGCCGACCTCCGAGATCCCGATGAAGAGGCCGGCGATCTGCGCGCCCGCGAAGCCGAAGCCCTCGCAGAACTCGTCGACGAGCAGCTCGATCTTCCAGCATTGCAGGCGCTCGTTGAGCGAGTCGGCGATCGCTTTGATAACCGTGGGGAGCTGCGCGGCCAGCCGCAGCTCGAGATCTCCGGTACCGCCGGCGTTCAGCCGGAGCATCTCGACGAGGTCGTCGTCGTAAAGCCATTTGGCGAGGCCGCGCACGACGTCGGAGGCACCTTTTCGCAGGTCCTCGATGGCGTGGTTGCGTTTTTCCCCCTCGAGCAACCGGTAGGCGGTGCCGACGCCGACCAGATCGGGGACCAGCGGAATCTCGAGCAGGATCAGGCCAACCGTCTTCGCGATGTCGTACAGCCCGACGAGGTCGCTGGCGATGCTCTTGGCGACGCCTGCGATAAACTTCGCCTGGCACTGCCCGCCGATGAGAGCCGCGACGTCCTTGTCGGTCATCACTCCGGGCGTGCGTCGTTTGTCGGGTGGGACGTTGTCGCAGACTCCGGGCTTTTTCAGGATCAGGTCGACTGGCGCGACGACGCCGCCCGCGGCGCTTTGGCCGATCTCGAGATTTCCCTTGGCCGCGGCTTCGAGCCGCGGAAGCCCGAGGTCGGTCGGGCAGCCTGCATACGCCGGCGTCCCTGCGACGAACGCGAGCAGCGCGCAGACGAGCAGCGATGCAGTTTGCTTGAAATGAAGCAGAGGTCCCCCACTCATTATTGTACCGCGTGTTGGGGGCGTGATTTTTACCACAGTAAAATCGAGTAGATGTGCGGCTTCTGGAGCAGCCTAGAAGCCGAGCGCGAGCCCGAAAAGGTAGTTCCGATAGCCGCCGATGAAGTCGACGGCGAGCTCAGGCGTGAGAGTCAGCACGCCGAACGGGAGCGGCGCGCGCGTACCCAGTCGCGCGCCCACGTGGTTGCCGTCGCTTTTGAAGCTCAAGAGCGGCGCACCGTAGACCACCCAGTCGCCCGCGAGCGGATGGAGAAAGACCGGAAAGCCGATGAGCGTCTCGCTCGGTGTGGAGAAGATGTATTGGCCCAGCAGCCCCGCGCCCAAGGTCGGGAAGAACCGGTATTCGTATTCGCCGCCGAGGAGGAAGTCGGTGGAGCCCGGATCGCCGTGGCGGATGACTCCGGCCGAGAAGGAGAGGCGATGGCTGCCGTCGGCTTTGGCATTTGTGGTCGTGGTGGCGACGGCGAGGATCGTGAAGGTAAGGGCGAGGAGCAGTGGTCGGTGTTTCATGGGGAGATCATAGCAAAGATCTTGGCGGTGGTGTCCGTTGGGAGCTGGAATCGACCCCGACGGTCGCGGGCTCCTGCCCGCTCCCTCTGGGGCGGGGGTTTTTGCTCAGCTTGCCATCCTGGCAAGCTGCCCCGCGCGAGCTCGCTTTGCGAGCCCCCGCGGGTCGCAAAAACCCGTTCGATTCCGGCCGGTGAAGCCAGCTCGAGCGGTGATGCCTCGGTTGTAAGGGGAGATCAAGGTTTTAGAGTGGTGCCCGGAGCCGGAATCGAACCAGCGACACGCGCATTTTCAGTGCGCTGCTCTACCGACTGAGCTATCCGGGCACCCATTTGAGGAAGCCCGAGAAATGCCACGCGAATTCTAGAAACGCAACAGCTTCAGTTCGAAGCGTTCGTTTTTTCTTCGGTCGACTCGAGCTCGGCCAGGATTTTTTTGAAATCCGACAGCGTCGTCAGGCGGTAGTCGTACGCGCGGCCGAAGCGCTTGAGGATCTCGTTGGTGTACTTCAAGCGCTGGGCGAGATCGGGAATGTACTTGTCCGACACGGTGTCGAAGCGGCTGGCCATCTGGCGCAGCTCTTTATGGTGGTCGTCGCGCTTTTGCGCGTGGGCGAGCTCGGAGCGCGAGGCCTTCGAGACGATCGCCTTTTCCTTCAAACGGGCGTCGACCGTGGCGGGCGTTTCGACGTCGGTCGGCTTGGCGGCGCTCGATTCAACGAGCTCGTCGACGCCGACTTCTCCGGATTCAGCTCCAGGAGCCACGTCGCGGGCGAGGGCTTCCTTCTGCGTTTCGTCCGCGGCGGGAGTGGCGGCTTGCTCGGCCGGAGCTTCGCTCTGGTCGGCTTCCTTTTTCTCGATGCGAGCCTTTTCGAGCGAGTCGAGACGCTTGGCCATCTCGGCGTTCTGCTTCTTCAGGTCGGCCAGCTCGGTATTGGCGGGCGGAGTCGTCTCGGCGGCGGCGGTCTCTTCAGCGACGACCTTCGCCTGGATCTTCTTCGGAGCCTGAGGGGCCACGGCCTGCTCGAGGGTTTCCTCGGCGGGTTTTTCGGCGTCGACTTTCGTGTTCGCGTGGATCACCTTCGCCGTTCCGTCTTCTTCGACAGACTTGAATGTTTCGGGTGTCCGCGGGCCTTCATGCCTTGCATAGGCAGGAGCGGCCGCTAAAGCGATGCTTCCCAAGAGCCTGAAAACAAAAGACATTTTTTTAAAGTTTCCCATACGGACCACCTCTGTTGGTGCACTGCGTATCAATTCCGATTAATATTGTCAACATTAACTCAGCGTGTTGACAAACGCGATCTTGTTCCCAAATTAAGGTTTAGAAACGTCGAGCGTATGCTAGTGCTGCGCTTGACACCGAAAATTTCGACACCATGTTGTGTTGGGAATCAACCCAGCGGCTTCGGTCCAGTTTCGCGCCGTCGGGGAAAATTTCAGTCATATCAACTTTTTATGGAGGCAAATATGCAAGTTAAGCCTTTGCACGACCGGATACTGGTTAAGCGTTTGGGTGAAGAAGAGAGAACCAAGGGTGGGATCATCATTCCCGATACTGCTAAAGAAAAACCGGCCCAGGGCGAAGTGGTCGCCGCCGGCAGCGGTCGCCGCACCGAAGACGGCAAAGTCATCTCGCTCGAAGTCAAAAAGGGCGACAAGATCCTGTTCGGCAAGTATGCCGGCACGGAAATCAAAGTGGATGGCGACGACTTCCTCATCATGCGTGAAGAAGACGTCCTCGGCATTATTCACTAATACATGTCGCGGTCAACGCGCTCGCTCTGCGGCGCGGCCGCGACATTCGTCAACTAACTCTTAAAGGAGACTTAAAGATGTCTGCTAAGGAATTACGTTTTTCTGAGTCGGCCCGTACCGCCATTTTGCATGGCGTGAACGTGCTGGCTGATGCTGTGAAAGTCACTCTCGGCCCCAAGGGCCGCAACGTCGTCATCGAGAAGGCCTTCGGCGCCCCGATGGTGACCAAGGACGGCGTGACCGTCGCGAAGGAAATCGAGCTCGAGAACAAGTTCGAGAACATGGGCGCTCAGATGGTCAAGGAAGTCGCTTCCAAGACCAACGACGATGCCGGCGACGGCACGACGACGGCGACCGTTCTCGCTCAGGCCATTTACCGTGAAGGCGCCAAGATCGTTGCCGCCGGTCACAATCCGATGGAACTGAAGCGCGGCATCGACAAGGCCGTCGAAAAGGTCACCGAAGAGCTCAAGAAGATCTCGAAGCCCTGCAAGAGCGAGAAAGAAATCGCGCAGGTCGCGACGATCTCGTCGAACAACGACGTGACGATCGGCACGATCATCGCGGAAGCGATGCAGAAGGTCGGCAAGGAAGGCGTGATCACCGTCGAAGAAAGCAAGACGGCTGAAACCACCCTCGACGTCGTCGAAGGCATGCAGTTCGACCGCGGTTATCTCTCGCCGTACTTCGTTACGAATCCCGAGAAGATGGTCGCCGCGCTCGAAACCCCGTACATCCTCATCTATGACAAGAAGATCGGCAGCATGAAGGACCTCCTTCCGTTGCTCGAGAAGGTCGTTCAGCGCAACAAGCCCCTGCTCATCGTCGCCGAAGAAGTCGAAGGCGAAGCGCTCGCGACTCTCGTCGTGAACAAGCTCCGTGGCACGCTCCAGGTCGCAGCCGTCAAGGCTCCGGGCTTCGGCGATCGCCGCAAGGAAATGCTGCAGGATCTCGCCACCCTCACGGGCGGCAAGGTCATCAGCGAAGACATGGGCGCCAAGCTTGAAAACGCCCGCCTCGAAGATCTCGGCCAGGCCAAGAAGGTCACGATCGACAAGGACAACACCACCATCGTCGACGGCGCCGGCAAAAAGGCCGAAGTCGAAGCTCGCGTGAAGACGATCCGCGCCCAGGTCGAAGAGACCACGTCGGATTACGATCGCGAAAAGCTCCAGGAGCGTCTCGCGAAGCTCGTGGGCGGCGTGGCCGTCATCAACGTCGGTGCTGCCACCGAAGTCGAGATGAAGGAAAAGAAACAGCGCGTGGAAGACGCCCTGAACGCGACCCGCGCTGCCGTCGAAGAAGGCATCGTCCCGGGCGGCGGCACGGCTCTGCTCCGCATCGGCGCGGCGCTCGGCAAGCTCAAGCTCGAAAACGAAGAGCAGCAGGCCGGCGTGAAGCTCATCAAGCGCGCTTGTGAAGAACCTCTTCGCATGATCGCTCAGAACGCCGGTTTGGAAGCGTCGGTCGTCGTGGACAAGGTCCTCTCGAACGACAACGTCAACTGGGGTCTGAACGCCCTCACCGAGAAGTACGAAGACCTCGTCAAGGCCGGCGTCATCGACCCGACCAAGGTTACCCGTTGCGCTCTTCAGAACGCAGCGAGCGTCTCGGCTCTGATGCTCACCACCGAAACCCTCATCGCGGAGCGCCCGAAGAAAGAATCGGCTGCTCCTCAGATGCCGGGCGGCGGCATGGGCGGCATGGGCGGCGGCTTCGACATGTGAGATTCGGCTGAGCCGACTCTCGGGTAAAAAGCGGGTCCATATCATGGACCGAGGGAGCGTGAAGCGACCGAGAGCTTTTTACCCTCGAACGCTGCGCTACTGCTGATCAGCAGAAAGCAAGAAGGGCGCCGGAGAGATCCGGCGCCCTTTTTTTATTTCTTTTCCTCGTCCTTGAACGAGTTGACTCTCGCCGGCAAGGTCACGGCGACGAACTCGTGGAGCTCCTTGCGGTGGGCGTCGAGCCGATTGGCCATGTCGCGGTAGATCCGCTCGTAGTGCTGGTACGAGCACGCGAGCACCTTGTTGTCGGGGGTCTCTTCCTTCGTGGGATGGCAGACCTGCGGGATCTTCTCCATCTCGGAGTGGGGGTGGTTGAGCACGTCGAGGTTGATCTCGTTGAAGAGGTCGATGAGCTTGTTCAGCGTGCCGAGAGCCAGCCGCCGGCGCTCCTTCGGGAGCGTGTCGAAGCTCTTGGTGATCTCGTCGTAGCGTTTGGCGAGCTCCTCGTTGTTGGGCTTCAGCCATTTCTGCTCGTCGGTGTTTCCCAGGGGACAGTGGAGAGCCACGCCGCAGTCGAAGGCCTCGTTCTTCTTCATGCAGTTCGAGAAGACCTTGGCCTTGCGGCACTTGGGCACCATCTGGCGCACCGACTCGGCCCGGTCGGCGCCGAGCATCTTCTTCATCGGTTCGGCCAGCCGCTCGATCTGGCGGCGTACGCCGGCTTTGTAGCTGGAAAAGTCGGAACCCGGTTTCGTGGCGGGAGCGGCCTGTGCCGCCGCCGAGACGGCCAGAATGTGGAAGATAAGCATGCTCAAAGAATAGCATGTCGTGTCTTTGACGGAAGCCACGGGATTTCGCGTTGGGATGTTGGCGACGGAAAGAAAATGCCGGTCGCGGGCGAGGCCGTTTCCGGACGGAATTTCCCGGCGCCGGCGACCGTCGCGGAGAAATGTTCCCAGTGTCGAGCGTGGGCGGCCGCCGCGGCGCGGCCGCGCGGCGGTGGCGGGTGGGGTTGGCCCGGCTCTTGCTTTGATTGGGTGGAGGCAGAAGTCTGATCTAGTTCCATGGAGGGAACTGATGGCCGATTCGATATTCGATTCGACGGTAGGTGGGTTGCAAGCCGCGATGAATTTCCGGTTGATGAACCAGAACGTCATCGCGAGCAACATCGCCAACGCCGATACGCCCGGTTACAAGGCGCAGAAGATGGAGTTCGAGGACGCCCTTCGCGACGCCATGCAGATCTCGGGCAGGCTGCAGATGGAAGGCAGCGACCCCGAGCATTACATCAAGGCCGAGCCGGGCCACATCGACCCCGAGATCTACGACAACCCCAACGGCCAGGTGCACCTCGACGGCAACACCGTCGACCGCAACGTCGAACAGGTCGATCTTGCCGCCAACCAGATGCAGTACGACTCGGCGGCCGAGATGCTCAGGCGGAAGCTGGCGCTCATGCGCTACGCCATCACCGAAGGCGGAGGCGGCAGATAATGGATTTTTTCAGCAGCATGCGCATCAGCGCGACCGGGATGAACGCGCAGCAGACGCGCATGAACACGATCTCGAGCAACCTCGCCAACTCCGAGACGACCGAGTCGGAAGAGGGCGGCCCCTACAAGCGCCGCGACCCCATCTTCACGGCCATGCCGGATCGCGAGCAGTTCGGCGAGATCCTCGCCGGCCAGATGGACGAGCACGCTCAGGGCGTGCAGGTGACCGAGATCCAGGAAGACCAGAAGGCGCCGCGCATGGTCTACAACCCCAAGCACCCGCACGCGAACGCGCAAGGGTACGTGGCCATGCCGAACGTCAACCCGGTCGAGGAGATGGCCAACATGATCTCGGCCAGCCGCTCGTATGAAGCGAACGTAACCGCGCTGAACGCCGCCAAGTCGATGGCGATGCGCGCGCTGGACATCGGAAAATAAAGAGGAACGCTTAAATGGCTAACATGACGATCGAGAATATCGGCGGGATGGTGAGGGGCGGAAACCTCGACAACATCATCGACCACGGCCAGGCGGTCGAAAAGCCGGTCGCGCCCGAAATCGGCGGTGGCGCCGGCCTCGACGCGGGCGGCACGGCCGGCTCGAAGTCGTTCGGCGACATGCTCAACGAGAGCATCGAGAAGGTCAACGACCTCCAGGCGCAGGCCGACCGCGCCGCCAAGGAGCTTTCGGCGGGCCGCAACAAGAACATCCACGAGACGATGCTCATGATGGAAAAGGCGGACATGTCGTTCCGCCTGATGATGCAGGTTCGCAACAAGGTGATCGACGCCTATCGCGAAATCATGCGCATGCAGGTCTAGTTCGCTTTCATAATGCTTAACGGGGGAACGACTTAGTGATCGAATTCGCCAAAAAAGTCAGCATGCAGCTCACCGAGTTCTTCAACGGCCTCTCCGGGGCCAAGAAGATCGGGATGATCCTTACCGGGCTCACGGTCGTCGCGAGCTTCGTCGCCATGTTCTTCTGGGTCGGCGACACCGCCTACCAGACGCTGGGCACGAACCTCGCGGCCGAGGACGCCACGTCGATCATGCGCATCCTGCGCGAGAAGAAGATCCCGTTCAAGGTCGACAACGACGGCCGGACGATCAAGATCCCGCCAGAAGCGGTCTATGACTTAAGACTAGAGCTCGCCACGATGGGCCT
>JACQAX010000138.1 GCA_016194795.1 Deltaproteobacteria bacterium
CCCCAGCCCGCCTCGAAGGCGCGCTGAACCTGGCCACCCGTATTCGTCGGCGGAGCCGACGCGAGCCAGAACGGGTTCGGGGTCTTGATGCCCAGGAATGTCGTGGTGAGATCAGCCATGAGTGAAACCCTCGTGAATCGCGCGCGCCGCGCGCTTGCCTTCGGCCACGGCGTTGACGACTTCCATGCCGCCGTTGGCCAGGTCGCCGCCGGCGAAAATCTTCGCGTTGCCCGTACGTCCCGTCTTCGCGTCGACGACGAGCTTGCCCTTCTCGAACTTCAGACCCGGAGTCTTTGAAAGCAGCGACTCGAGCTTCGCCTGGCCGGTGGCGACGAGCACGAGCTGCGTATCCAGCGTCATCTTCTCGGTACCCAGCGCGACCTTGCCCTGCGCGTCGACCTTCGTGCGCGTGAGCGTGACTTTCTGCGTATTGCCGGTCGCCTCGAACGCGGTCGGAAGCGTGCCGAACCAGAAGTCGACGCCTTCCTGACGGGCCCACTTGAACTCGTGTTTGTAGCCCGACATGTCTTCTTCGCCACGGCGATAGCTCACGACGACGTGCTTGACGCCCAGACCTCTGAGCTCGCGGCACGCGTCGAGCGCGGTATTGCCGCCGCCGACGACGAGCGCGACATGCACGTCCTTCAGCCAGGCGAGCTCGGCCTTGGGCGCAAGCTTCATCCTGGCGATGAAATCGACCGCGCCCAGCACGCGCGGATTTTTGTCGACGCCGGCGACGTCGAGGCGGCTGTCGGGGCCAAGACCCAGCCCGAGGAAAACCGCGTCGTGCGACGTCAGGAGCTCGTCGACGGTGAGGTTGCGCCCGAGCTCCATGCCGTACTTCACCTGCACGCCCAGGTTCATGATGCGCTCGATCTCGCGCAGGCTGGTGTCGGCGCGCATCTTATAAGGCGCGATGCCGTTGGTGTTGAGGCCCCCGGCGAGCTCGGACTTCTCGAAGATGGTCGTTTCGTGGCCGTGGAGCCTGAGCTCGTGGGCGGCCGCGAACGAGGCGGCGCCGGCGCCCACGAGGGCGACCTTCCGGCCGCTCGGCTTGCCCGCCTTGTAGAACTCGATGCCGTGGTCGTAGGCGTGCTCGATGGCGAAGCGCTGGAGCTTTCCGATCGTGATCGGCTTGTGGTTGAGCTTGTTGTAAACACAGCCGCCCTCGCAGAGCAACTCGACCGGGCAGCACTCGGCGCACGACAGGCCGAAGACGTTCGAGTCGAGAATAGTCTTGGCCGCGCCCTCGACGTGGCCGGCGCCGATGCGCCGGATGAACTTCGGGATGTCGATGCCGGTCGGGCACGCCTTGATGCACGGGGCATCGAAGCAGTTGATGCAGCGATTGGCCTCTTCGGTCGCCTCGACCGCATTGAGCCTCGGCTTGAAATCGGCGAACTGCGTCTCGAGACGTTCCGTCGAAAGCTTCTTCATGGTTCAGCGCACCATCTCGCTCGTGCCCGTGAAGCGCGCGCGCTTGACGAACTTGCCGTGGCCCTTGGGCGCGGTGATCTTGCCTTCTTTCAGCAGCCACTCGCCGCGCGACATGACGGCGACCGGCTCGCCCTTCGTCTTGAAGCCTTCGAACGACGAGTAGTCGCAGCGCTGCTTCGACGTTTTCACCGAGATCGTGTTTTCCTTCTTCGGGTCGAAGAGGACGATGTCGGCATCCGAGCCAGGCGCGATCGTGCCCTTCTGCGGATACATGCCGAAGATCTTGGCCGGGTTCGTGCTCATGAGCTGCACGAAGCGGTTGAGCGAGATGCGGTTCTCGAGCACGCCGTAGGTGTACATGAGGTTCATGCGATTCTCGATGCCGGGCGCGCCGTTCGGGATCTTGGCGAAGTTGCCTTTGCCGACGTCCTTCTGGCCGTGGAAGTTGAACGGGCAATGGTCGGTGGCGATCGTCTGGATGAAGCCGTCGCGGATCCCGGCCCAGAGCGCCTCTTGGTCGTTCTTCGTGCGGAGCGGAGGCGACATCACCCACTTCGCCCCTTCGAAGTTCGGCTTCTCGTAGATCTCGCGATCGAGAAGCAGGTACTGCGGGCACGTTTCGGCGAACACCGGATGCCGGTGGCGCGTGAGCGAGTCTTTCACGTGGTGCAACGCTTCGTCGCAGGTGAGGTGAACGATGTAGCACGGATGGCCGGCCACGCGCGAAAGCGAGATCGCGCGGTTGGTCGCTTCGCCCTCGCCGATCGCCGTATGCGCTCGCTCGTGCCAAACGGGGTCCGTCTTTCCCTCTTTAAGGAAGCGCGGCACGAGCGTCTCGATGAGCTCGGCGTTCTCGGCGTGCATCGTGACGATGCCGCCGAGCTTCTTCACGACTTCCATGAGACGAAAGAGCTGGCCGTCGTCGACCATTAAAGCGCCCTTGTAGGCCATGAAGGTCTTGAACGAGGTGACGCCGCCCTCGATGACACCTGGAACCTCGGCGATCGTGCGGTCGTTGAGATCGGTGACCGCCATGTGGAAGGCGTAATCGACGACCGCCTTGCCCGCGGCCTTCTCGTGCCACACGTTCAAGGCATCGCCCATGCTCTTGCCCAGTGACTGGATGGCGAAGTCGATGATCGAGGTCGTGCCGCCGTTGGCCGCGGCGATCGTGCCGGTCTCGAAGTCGTCCGAGCTCGACGTGCCCATGAACGGAAGGTCGAGGTGCGTGTGCGCGTCGATGCCGCCCGGGATGACGAGCAGGCCCTTGGCGTCCACGACTTCGGCGCCGTCGGCCATCGCCTTGAGATCCTGGCCCACGGCCACGATCTTCCCGTCGCGCACGAGCACGTCCCCCGTGAAGTCTTCGGTCGCGGTTACGATTCTTCCCTGCCGGATCAGCTTCGCTTTGCTCACCGTCTAGTACCCCATCTTCTTTTCCATCGCCAACACCGCCTCGGAGAACAATTTCACGATATTTTGCACGTCCTCGTCGCTCACGCACATCGGCGGCGTGATGCGCACGACGTTGCCGTGCAGCGCGCCCTTGCCGATGAGCAGGCCGCGGTCGCGCGCCTCCTCGAGCACTTCCATCGTCTCTTCGGTGCCATAGGCCTTCGTCGTCTTGTCTTTGACGAACTCGACGCCGACCATCATGCCGCGGCCGCGCACGTCGCCGATCGTCTTCGACTTCTTGGCGAATTCCTTGATCCCGCCCATGAGCATTTCACCCTGACGCGCGTTCTTCTCGAGGATGTTCTCGTCCTCGAGGATCGAGAGCGTCTCGGCCGCCTGCATGGTCGCCCACGGGTTGCCCGCGTAGGTGTTGAAGTGGATCTTGCCC
Organism: Deltaproteobacteria bacterium; assembly: GCA_016194795.1. Lineage (GTDB taxonomy): Bacteria > Bdellovibrionota > UBA1018 > UBA1018 > UBA923 > JACQAX01. Next base: position 3,281 of record JACQAX010000138.1, read on the forward strand.
TTCATCGAGTCGGCGATGGCGTCGTTGGTGACGATGCCGCCAATGGTGGCGCCGTTGCCGAAGCCTTTGGCCATCGTCATCATGTCGGGCACCACGCCGTTGTGGAGGATGCCGAACCAGTGGTTGCCCGTGCGGCCCACGCCGGTCTGCACCTCATCCGAGATATAGATGCCGCCGTACTTCTTCACGATCGCGTGGATGCGCGGGAAGTACTCCTTCGGCGGAGTCACGAAGCCGCCGACGCCCTGGATCGGCTCGGCGATGAACGCCGCGATCTTGCCCGGCGTGGCCGCCCCACTTCCACGTGTGCTGCGCCACGAGCGACATCGTGCCGACGGTGCCGCCGTGGTAAGCGTGCTTCAGCGCGATGATCTCCGTGCGGCGCGTGTACTGGCGCGCGAGCAGGATCGCCATCTCGTTGGCCTCGCTGCCGCTATTGGTGAAGAACGCGCGCTTCAGGCCCGGCGGCGTGAGCTTCGCCACCCGCGCCGCGAGCTCGGCGACGGGCTCCGAAAGAAAGAACACCGTCGTGTGCTGCGGGCGATCTTCCTCGATCCACTTCATCATCCGCTTCTTGATGCGCGGGTGGTTGTGGCCGGCGCTGATCGTGACGATCCCGCCGAAGGCGTCGAGGTACTTCTTGCCTTCCGTATCCCACACCCACTGCATCGACGCTTTCGCGACGTGCAAGGGCTTGCGGAACCAGTGGTTCACCGACGGCAGCATGTGTTGCTTGCGCGTGGCGACGATCTCTTCGGACGTCATCGATTTGTAGTCGCTCATTTCATCAGATCCCCATAGGTTTCGGGACGGCGGTCGCGGTAAAACTGCCAGAGGTTGCGAACCTCGTCGATCATGTCGAGGTCGAGCTCGGCGGTGAGCAGCTGGTTCTCGGTCGGCGACGCCTGCGCCACGATCTTGCCGCGCGGGTTGGCGAAGTAGCTCGAGCCGTAGAACTCGCCGATGTTCCATGGAGCCTCGCGGCCCACGCGGTTGATCGCGGCGATGAAGTAGCCGTTCGCGGCCGCATGCGCGGGCTGCTCGAGCTCCCAGAGGTACTGCGAGAGGCCGGCGACGGTGGCCGACGGGTTGAAGACGATCTCGGCGCCGTTCAGGCCGAGGGCGCGCGCGCCTTCGGGGAAGTGGCGGTCGTAGCAGATGTACACGCCCACCTTCGCGTGGCGCGTCTGAAACACCGGGTAGCCGAGGTTGCCCGGCTTGAAGAAGAACTTTTCCCAGAAGCCGGCGACTTGCGGGATGTGGTTCTTGCGGTACTTGCCGAGATAGGTGCCGTCGGCATCGATCACGGCGGCGGTGTTGTAGAACACGCCGGCCATCTCGCGTTCGTACATCGGCACGACGATGACCATCTTGTTCTTGCGCGCCAGATCCTGCATGAGCTTCACGGTCGGACCGTTCGGGATCTCTTCGGCCAGGCCGTACCACTTCGTATCCTGCGACGGGCAGTAATACGGGCCGTTGAACACTTCCTGGAAGCTCAGGATCTGCACGCCCTGCTTGGCGGCCTGCTCGATGTACGGCAGGTGCGCTTCGATCATCGCCTCGCTGATCTTTTCGCACGATTCCTTGGTATCAATGCAGTTTGCGAGCTGGATCACGCCAGCTTTCACGATACGAGCCATTCCGAGTCTCCTTAGTACGTGTTCGTCTTGCGAACGGTAGTGTTGTAATCGATGTACATGGTCTTGATCTCGCAGAAGAACTGCGGACCCGTCGAGCCCATCTCGCGGCCGCCGATGCCGGTGGCCTTGCAGCCCCCGAACGGCGCCTGCGCCTCGCCACCGACCGTGGGCGAGTTGACGTGCATCATGCCGGTCTCGATTCGATCGGCGTACTGCATGACGCGTTTCACGTCGTTGGTGTAGATCGACGACGAGAGGCCGTATTCGACGTTGTTCGAGACCTCGATGGCCTCCTCGAAGCCGTCGACCGGGATGATCGCGAGCACGGGGCCGAAAACCTCTTCGCGCGCCAGGCGCATCGACGGCTTCACGTCGTCGAACACCGTGGGCGTCACGAAATGTCCGCCCCCCGGGGCCGTGCACGGCTCGCCACCGCAGACGAGCTTGGCGCCGTCGGACTTCGCGTCCTCGATGGCTTTCAAAACCGACTTGTACTGCTTGATGTCGACGACCGGGCCCATCGCGCTCGGGTTGGTGATGCCGTCGCCGACCTTGATCGCGCGCACGAGCGGAAGCAGCTTTTCGACGAATGCTTTCTGGACGCTGCGCTCGACGACCACGCGCGACGTTGCAGTGCAGCGCTGACCGGTCGAGCCGAACGCGCCCATGACGGTCGCTTCGACGGCCTGGTCGAGGTCGGCGTCGGCGCAGACGATGACCGGGTTCTTGCCGCCCATCTCGAGCTGGACGTGCGCGCCGCGCCTGGCCGCGCGCGCGTAAAGCTCGGTGCCCACTTCATTGCTGCCCGTGAACGAGATCGCCTTCACGCGCGGATCGTCGACGATCGCGTTGCCTACGACGGCGCCGCTCCCGTAAACGAGGTTGAGAACGCCGGCCGGCAGGCCCGCCTCCTCGAACGTGAACACGAGCAGCTTGGCCGTCGCCGGCGTGAGCGTCGCCGCCTTGAAGACGATCGCGTTGCCCTCGAGCAGGCCCGGCGCGATTTTCCAGACGGGGATGCAGAGCGGAAAGTTCCAGGGCGTGATGATGCCGACGACCCCGAGCGGGGAGCGCGTCGTGTAGATGAGCGTGTTCGGCATGTCGCTCGGGATCACCTCGCCCGTCGGGCGGCGTCCTTCGCTTGCCGTGAACTCGAGCACGTTGATCGATTTCAGGGTCTCGCCGCGCGCTTCGTTGAAGTTTTTTCCTTCCTCGAGCGTGATCGTCTTGGCGAAGGTGTCGATCCGCGAGCGCATCAGCTGCGCGACCTTTTCAAGCACGGCCGCGCGCGCGGTGCGCGGCTTGCGGGCCCATTCCTTCTGAGCGGCGGCGGCCGCCTCGATCGCCTTGCCGACGTCAGCGGCCGTCGAACGCGTCGACTTGCCGAGCACGTCGTTCGGGCGCGCCGGATTGCGGTTCTCATCCCAGTCGGGCGTGCTGCCTTGGCGCCACTGCCCACCGATGAAATTCAAATACACTTCGTCTCGGCCGCGCGATGCGTGGCTCGTCGTGTCAGTCATGTGTTCACCCCTCAAAAAACGCGTTCCGACAGTCTTACACCGGCCGTTAAGAATTTCAATCAACCATTGCGCTTTACGGAGGTGCCGGATAAAGCCGAAAGATATGGAAAATACCCAGTATTCGAACGAGGACCTGGCGGCCGTCCCGGCTTCCGGACGCAAGTGGACCACCTGGAATTTCGCGGCGCTGTGGATCAGCATGAGCCTGTGCATTCCCACTTACATGCTCGCGAGCTCGCTCATCGAAGGCGGCATGAACTGGTGGCAGGCGATCCTGACCGTATTCCTCGGCAACACGATCGTGCTCGCACCGATGGTGCTCAACGGCCACGCGGGTGCCCGGTACGGCATCCCGTTTCCGGTCTTCGCCCGCGCGAGCTTCGGCGTACGAGGCGCCAATGTCCCCGCGGTGCTTCGCGCCATCGTCGCCTGCGGCTGGTTCGGCATCCAAACGTGGATCGGCGGCTTCGCCATCTTCCAGATCGCGAAGATCTGGATCCCCTCTTTCGGAACGCTCCCCCAGCTCTTCCCGACGTGGACGGGCCTCGAGACGGGCCCCGCCATCACCTTCGTGCTCTTCTGGGCGCTCAACATGTTCGTCGTTTATCTCGGCGTCGAGAGCATCCGAAAGCTGCTCGTCTTCAAGGCGATCTTCCTTCCGGGCGCGGCGCTCGCGCTGCTCGCCTGGGCGCTCGTCACCGCCAAAGGCCTCGGGCCGATTCTCGATCAGCCTTCGAAGTTCGACACGTCGGCCAAGTTCTGGGCGTACTTCTTCCCGGCGCTCACCGGCATGGTGGGCTTCTGGGCCACGCTCTCGCTCAACATCCCCGACTTCACCCGCTACGCCCGCTCGCAGCGCGACCAGGTCGTGGGCCAGGTGATCGGGCTGGCGCCGTCGATGACGATGTTCGCGTTCGTCGGCGTCGTCGTCACGAGCGCGACCACGATCGTCTTCGGCTCGACGGTCTGGGACCCGGTGGTGCTCGCCGGCAAGTTCGAGTCTCCCCTGCTCGTGACCTTCGCGATGGTCGCCGTCGCGCTCTCGACGCTCGCCACGAACATCGCCGCCAACATCGTGAGTCCCGCCAACGACTTCTCGAACCTCGCGCCGCAGAAGATCGACTTCCGCAAGGGCGGCTACATCACGGGCGTGCTCGGCATCCTGATCTTCCCGTGGAAGCTCATCGCCGACCCCACGGGCTACATCTTCAACTGGCTCATCGCCTACTCGAGCCTGCTGGGTCCGATCGGCGGCATCATGATCGTCGACTACTACTTCATTCGCCGTCGCGAGCTCGTCGTCGAAGACCTCTACCGCGGCGCCGGGCGCTACTGGTACGGCAACGGCTTCAACGGCGCGGCGCTCGTCGCGCTCGTGCTCGGCATCCTGCCGAACGTGCCGGGCTTCTTCACGACGATCGGCGTGATCCCCAAAGACGCCGTCTGGTCGTGGGTGAGCGGCCTTTACAACTACGCGTGGTTCGTCGGCTTCGCGATCTCGGGCCTGTCGTACCGCGTGCTGATGAAGAGCGAAGCCGCCGTCGCGGCGGCGCCAAGGGCGACCGGCGCGACGGCGTGATTCACTCCCAAACTTTCCGGGATCAGTCGCCCCGGCGGCCTTCTCCCAGCTCAACGACACCGCGGTGCACGTAATCGAAATCGCCCTGACGCTCGAATCCAAGCGCCTCTTGCGCGCCCCAGACCACGTGACGATCCCACCCGTACCCCTCCTGCTTGGAGGCGTAATTCACGCCCACCACCTCGTACCAGGCGCCGAGATTCACGACGAAGTTGTAGATCTCGTCCGTCTTGACGGTCTTGGGCGAGGTCCTCTTGAGCGCGAGCATCTTCACGACGACGTCGCGGGCTTTCGCGATCGCGGCTTTGTCGCCTTCCAGGCTCTGTCGAGCAAGGGGAGATCACGCACGGTGAACCAGTGTTCTCGCGCGAACTCCGAGCCGCAGCGGATCCAGCCCGTTTTCTTTTCGCGGATGACGCCGATCTCGCAAGCCATGCTGTCGTCGGCGACGTTCGGGATCGCGATCTTCACGTGGTAAACACGATCGCGAGTGGCGAGCGCCTGAAAGATGCCCGGGCTCTTGAGCTTCAGCTCGAGAATCTCGCTCTTGCGGAGACCTTTCCCATGCGTGAGGAGGAAACTCGCGCTCCCTTCGCTCGCGTCGAGGAGATACGTCGTTCCGCGGACGCGGCATCGCGCCTGGTCGGCCGGCGAATCGAAAGACGCCAGGCAGCGGAAGCTGGTCGTGTCGTCGACGCTCGAATCCATGATGTTGGTTTCAAGCACCTGCGCATCGAACCTCACCACTTTGTTGGCGCCCGGCGAATGCTTCGTGCGGAACTTGTAAAAATCGAGCTCGTCGGCGCGCGCGGCGGCCGAAAACGCGAGCGTAAACACGAACGACAGAAAAACGTGCTTCGAGATGCTCATGAGTAGTCTCCTCTTGTGCGGTCGCACTAACGCGTAGCGCTACACCGAACAAGACCACTCGTGGGATCAGCAAAGACCCCGTTTAGCTGACCGCGGAGTTCATCGACGGCGGCTCAGGAGAGCACCCCGCGCCGGATCTGGTCGCGCTCGATCGCCTCGAAAAGCGCGCGGAAGTTGCCGTCGCCGAAACCGTTGTCGCCCTTGCGCTGGATGTACTCGAAGAAGAACGGGCCCATCACGTTCTCGGTGAAGATTTGCAACAGGTAGCCCTTGTCGGAGCCGTCGACGAGGATCGCGTACTTCATCAGCTCCTTCATGTCTTCGGCGACGTTCGGCACGCGCTTCGGAACCGCATCATAATATGTGTCGGGCACGGTGAGGAACTTGAAGTGCTGCTTGTCCTTGAGCTCGGAGAGGCACGTCAGGATGTTCGACGTGTGGAGCGCGATGTGCTGCACGCCGGGGCCGTGGAAGGTGTCGATGAACTCCTGAATCTGCGACTTGTCGTTGGTCGGCTCGTTGAAAGGCATCGTCACGCGGCCGTTCGGGTTGCGGATCGCCTCCGAGAACAGCCCCGTCTTGTCGGTGCGGATGTCGAACGTGCGCACGAGCGAGAAGCCGAACATCTCGTTGTAGAACTTCGACCAGCGGCCGACCTGGCCTTTCTCGACGTTGACCGTGATGTGATCGATCGTCTGGAGCATCTTGCCCTTGTGCGTGGGCAGCGGATTCTGGTTCTCGGTGAACTGGTCCTCGAAACGCCCGCTGCCGTCGTACGAGACGAACGAGTTGCGAACGTCGCCGTAGACCTGAATGGCCGACCGGTGCTGGACCGCGCCGTCCTTGCCGCGAAGATTCTCGGTGCCGTACGCGCCTCGCGCGCCCTTCTGGCAGCACGCGCGGTAGGCTTCGTCGGCGTTCGCGACGCGGTAACCGACCGTCAGCACGCCGTCGCCGTGGTTGCGCGTGAACTGGTAGGCCGCGTCCTTGTCGGAGCTGCTCGCGGTGAGCACGAAACGGATGTCGCCCTGCATGTAGAGCCGCGAGACCTTCGCGCCCTCGGTTCTCGTGCCGACGAGCTGGAAGCCCTGCCGCTCGAAAAGAGGGGCGGCTTTGTCGAGATCGCGCACCGCATACTCGACGTATTCGACTCCCTGCAGGCTGACCGCGGCTTCGCTCATCTTTTCCTCTCTTTCGATGGAAGATTTAAACCACACTTTGACCCAGTTAGGCAAACGGGCTAGAAAAGGGCGTAGAACGGAGCGAACGTGAAGAAAATCACCGTTTATACGATGAACTACTGCCCCTACTGCGTGGCGGCGAAAAAGCTGCTTCAATCGAAAGGCCTCGCCTTCGAGGAGGTGCTGGTCGCCGAGGACGACAACGCGACGTGGAAGCGCCTCGAAAAGGAAACGGGCTACAAAACGATGCCGCAGATCTTCGTCGGCGAGAAATTCGTCGGCGGCTACACGGAGCTCGCGAAGCTCGACTCGAGCGGCGAGCTCGACCAGCTCGTCGCCTAAGCTCATGAAGGGGCTCTACCACTACGGCAAAGGCGACCCGGGCAAACCGACCGTGCTCTGCCTGCACGGCCTGCTGGGCTCGGCGCGCAACCTCCATCGCCTCGTGGAGGCCATCGCGGCCGCGGGCTTTCACGTCGTCGCGTTCGACCAGCGCGGGCACGGTCACAGCCCGCACGCCGCCGACTACGAGCTCTCGTCGCTCGCCGCCGACGTCTTCGAGCTGATGGACGAGCTCTCCGTCGACCGCGCGCACCTCGTGGGCCACAGCATGGGCGCGCGAGTGTCGCTGGCCGCGGCGGCAGCCGATCCCGCGCGCGTCACGAGCCTCGCGATGCTCGACTCGGGCGTGAACGTCCGGCTCGAGCACCTCAAGTCGCTGCAAGAGATCGTCGCGCCGCTGCCCGACGGCTACGCCTCGCGCGCCGAAGCGGAAGCCGCGCTCAAGCACCATTCCACGGTTTTTCGCCAGTTTCTCGTCACGAACCTGCGCGCGCAGCCCGAGCCGCCGTTCGCCTTGCGCTGGATCTTCGACCTCAAAGGCATCCGCGAAGAGCTGCTTCGCACCATCCAGGCCGACCAGGCCAACGCCTTCCGCGCGCTACGCTGCCCGACGCTCGTCGCGCGCGGCGAGCTCTCCGAGAGCCTGCTCGACGAGGATCTCGAAGAGCTCAAGCGCCTCAACCCCCGCGTCCAGACCGCCGTGATCCCGGACGCCGGCCATTGGGTGCACGTCGACAACTTCACCGCGACCGCCGAGGTCGTCACCCGCTTCCTGAGGTCAACCTGAGGTCAATATGATGCTGAAAATCCCCACCCTGCTCGTGTCCGCTCTTTCATTGGCGTCCGCCGCCCAGGCGCCGGACTTCACGGTCGTGGCCGGCACGAAGGCCGGGAAACCCGAGCTGGTGGCGGCGCCGCCGGCCGGCCACCACTTCAACGTCAAGGCGCCGATGGAGCTCGACGACTCCGCCACGGGCTCGAAGCTCGAGCCCTCGAAGGCCACCACGAAGGCGGTGACCTTCCGTTTCGCCGACGCGCGCGCGCGCCAGGCGATCGTCCGCCTCTACCTTTGCGACGACGCCAACAAATACTGCGAAAAACACGAGGTCTCGCTGAAGGTCGAGGGAAGCGCGGGCCCCGCCGACCCGGCTCCGCGCCCGCAGGCGCCCGCTACCGGCGGAGCCACCGCTCCGGCGCATCCCACGTTCGATCATGGTTTCCGCGTCAACGACCCGAAGGCCGCCTTCGCCGAAGCCGTCGAGAAAAAACGCCCCGTCATGATCGACTTCTTCGGGATCTGGTGCCCGCCCTGCAACATGCTCGACGAGGAGGTCTTCGTCTCCCCCGAGTTCAAGAAAGCCTCGGCGAAGTTCGTCAAGCTCAAGCTCGACGTCGACGCGCCGGTTTCATGGGAGCTCAAGGCGAAATACAAGATCGCGGGGTACCCGACGATCATCTTCGCGTCGCCCGACGGAGAGGAGATCTCGCGCATCGTCGGTTATCGCGCCAAAAAGGAGTTCGCCTCCGACGTCGAGCGCGCCTGGTCCGGCCGCGAGGAGACTTACTCGAAGCTGAAGGAGACGGCCGATGCCGGCGACGCGCTTGCCGCCGCGCGCGTCGGCAAGCTCCATCTCGAACGCCACGAGTACGAGCTCGCGCGCAAGTATCTCGAGAAGGCTCCCACGGAACGCGAGGCTTTTTTCGACGCGAAGATCGGCGAGCTCGAGGCGGCCGGCAAGGACGCGAGAGAGACGCTCGAGGCGGCGCTCCGCGAGTTTCCCGACTCGCCCAACTCGGTCGATCGGCGCCTGAAGCTCGCCGAAGCGTTCGAGTCGGCCAAGGAAACCGAACGGCACAAGGCCCAGCTCAAGGAAGCCGCGACGCTCGCCACCCGTCTCGCCGGGCAGCCGGAAAAGCTCGCCGGCTACGACTCGACGCCCGGCGACCTGCTCGAAACCGCCGCCGACACGCTCGACAAGCTCGGCCTTGCCGACGAAGCGCGCGCGACGTGGAAACGCGCCGCGGTCGCCTACCACGCCCAGGCGTCGCGCGTGGCCAGCGGACGCTCGCGGTCCGAGCGCGGCTACAACCTCGAGTACGCCTTCTGCCTGTGGAAATCCGGCGAGAAGGCGAAGGCCGACGAGATCTATCGCGGGCTCGAGAAAAAATATCCGCGCGAGTTCACGTTTTACTACAACCACGGCCGCATGAATTTCGAGCTCAAGCAGTTCGCGGACGCGCTGCCGCTCGCGCGCAAGGCATACGAGTTCTCGTACGGCGACAACCGCCTGCGA
>JACQAX010000139.1 GCA_016194795.1 Deltaproteobacteria bacterium
CAAGGGCGGCAAGCTCGTCATCACCCGGCCGTTTCCGTCGCAGCTGCGCACGGTGTACGGCGACCCGGAGCGCTACCAGAAAACTTATTTCTCGGACCTCTGCGGCCCGGGCGGCTTCGAGAAGGAGCCGTACTATTTCACCGGCGACGGCGTCCATCGCGACAAGGACGGCTACTTCTGGATCATGGGACGCATCGACGACGTGATCAACGTGGCGGGGCATCGGCTCGGAACGATGGAGATCGAAAGCGCGATCGTGAGCCACCCGAAAGTGGCCGAGGCGGCGGTCGTCGGCAAGCCCGACGAGCTCAAAGGCACGGCCATCTGCGCGTTCGTCACGCCGAAGAAGGAGTTCAAGGGCAGCCTCACGGCCGTCGAGCTCAAGGCGCACGTGACCAAAGAGATCGGCGCGCTCGCCCGCCCTGACGACATTCGGTTCACCGACTCGCTCCCTAAAACCCGCAGCGGCAAGATCATGCGCAGGCTTCTGCGCGACATCGCCGCGGGCAAGCAGACGGTGGGCGACACGACGACGCTCGAGGATTTGTCGGTGCTTGCGAGCCTTCGCGACTATCAGGACGAAGGCTGAGCCTGTAAAAAATACAGGATCAACCAAGGGCTAAGCGTGAAAATTATTCGCGCCGTATCTTGCGCTGCGTCAAAAATTTAGATACCGCTAGGCCCGTGAAGCTAACGGTTTTTTCGCGCATTTCTTTCGGGTTTGCTCTGCTGCTGTCAACGGCTGGCGTTACCGCTGCCAGCCAGATGGCCACACCCAGGATCTGCGAGCGCCTGCTCTCGGATGAAAAGCTGATCGCGGCCTTTTACGAGATCAACATCAATGGCGGCGAAGAAGAGGGCGGCGTCGGCACCGTGATCGTCATCAGAGACGGCGACGGCAAGAAGAAGGACTACGACCCGAGCCAGCCCGAGATGCCGAGCTCGCCTGGTGACCGCGAGCGCATCGAGCGTGAAAACGGCAACCAGCCTCTGCCGCCGCGCCCGCGTCTTCCGGAGCTGGAGCTTCCGCTCCAGGAGATCACCTACGAGACACCCAAAAAAGACAGGCTGCCGGCCATCATTCCGCTGATCAATCCCGACCAGCTCTCCAAGATCCGCCCGCTCAAAAAGCCGCCCAAAGACCTGCCGAATTGAGGTAAGGTCGCCGGATTATGGATCTTGGAATCGCGGCGCGCCTGCCCGTCGAGGTGGAGCGCAAATACCACGCTTTGCGGTCGCAGCTGGCGGAGCTTCTTCGCGAAGGCCTGATCGTCGCGTTCTCGGGCGGCGTCGACAGCGCATTTCTGCTCTGGGCGGCCGAACAGGAGCGCCGCGCGCGGGGCGGCCGCCTGCTTGCCCTGACCGCGGTGAGCGAGAGCATGGCTCGCGTGGAGCGCGACGACGCGCGCGCGTTCGCGACCGCGCTCGGCGTCGAGCACGACTGGGAGACGAGCCTCGAAGTCTCGAAGCCCGAGTACGTCGCCAACGACGGCTCGCGCTGCTACCATTGCAAGAGCGAGCTGTTTCGGATCGGGTTCGATGTCGCGCGCGCGCGCGGGTTTGCCTGGCTCGCCTACGGCTACAACGCGTCTGACCGAGGCGACACGCGCCCGGGCCATCGCGCCGCGCTCGAAAACAACGTGCGCTCGCCGCTGGCCGACGCCGACCTGTCCAAGGACGACATCCGCACGCTGATGCGCGCGCATGGGCTGGCGCTCTCCGACAAGCCGGCAAGCCCTTGCCTGAGCTCGCGGCTCATGACGGGCGTGCGGGTCACGCCCGAGAAGCTCAAGCACGTCGAGGAGCTCGAGGCTTTGTGTCGCGCGGGCGGCTTGCGCGAGTTTCGCGTGCGCCTGCATGAAGAGGGCGCCGTGAGGTTCTTGCGTGTTGAAACCGCCGCCTCCGAGATGGCGCGCGCTTTGGAAATGCGCGACGAGCTCGTGCGCGAGGGGCTCGCCCGCGGTTATCGCTGGGTGACGCTCGATCTCGCGGGCTACAAAATGGGCGGGGGCGTCTGAGATGGACCATAAAGATCTGCTGAAGTTGCTCGAGGAAGTCGTCAAGGGGAGCGTCCATCCCGAGGTCGCCGCCGAGAAGCTTGCCCGCGGGCCGTTCCGCCGGGACGACGAGCTGGGCTTCGCCAACCTCGACCACCACCGCTCCATCCGCCACCACCTGGGCGAGGTGGTTTACGGAGAATCGAAAACCTGCGAGCAGCTGCTTGCGATCGTCGAGCGTTTCGCCGCGAGCGCCGCGGTGCCGGTGCTCTCGACGCGGCTGAACGACGAGAAGCGCGCGGCGCTGCGCGAGCGCTTTCCGCAGGGACGCGAGAATGCGGCGGCTCGCACCTTTACCGTGCACGCGCCGGCGGTGAAGACGTCGGCGAGCAAGATCGACGGCGTGCAGAAGGCTTCGGCCGTGGTCGCGGTCGCGGGAATGGAGGGCGCGCTTCCCAGCGTCGTCGCCGGCCTCGTGCGCGCCCCCGTGTTCGCCGTGCCGACGAGCGTGGGCTACGGCGCGAGCTTCGGCGGCCTGGCCGCGCTGCTCGCGATGCTCAACACCTGCGCGCCGGGCGTCACGGTGTCGAACATCGACAACGGTTTTTCGGCGGCCTACGCCGCCTGCAACGTCGTTCGCCTGCTCAGGGAGGCGCGCCGTGAAGGCCCTGTTTCTTGAAAGCGTGGCCGGCGTGGCCGGTGACATGTTCGCGGCTTCGTTTCTCGACGCGGGGATCGTATCGCGGGAGGAGCTCGAGGCGATTCCGGCGACGCTTGGCCTGAGCGGCGTTCGTGTCGTCGCGTCCAAGGTTTCCAAAGCGTCGATCTCTTCCACTTACCTCGACGTGAAGTGGGAAGGCACGGCCTGGCAGGCCGACGTCGCGTTCCACGAGGTGGGCGCGGTCGACTCGATCGTCGACGTCGTGATGGCGGCGACGTGCGTGGCGCGCTCGGGCGCCGAGAAGTTTTTCGCCACTCCGGTGAAGCTGGGGCGCGGCCTGATCACCATCGAGCATGGCACGCACGCGGTGCCGCCGCCGGCTTCGGCGCGGCTCGCGATCGGGCTCAAGACCGCGAGCGTTCCCGCGGCGATCACCCGCGAGAACGTCGAGCTCTCGACGCCGACGGGGCTGGCGATCTTGAAGGCGCTCGAGCCTGAGTTCGTCGACGGCGTGCCGGCGGGAGTCGCGCGCGCGCAGGGCATGGGCGCGGGGACGATGGACCTCGGAGCCTACCCCAACGTGTTCCGCGTCGTGGCGTTGGACGCCGACGTTCGTGCGGCGTCGGCGCTGCCCTACGAGAGCGACACGGTCGTCGAACTCTGCTGCAACCTCGACGACGAAACCGGCGAGCGCGCGGCGTGGGTGGCCGAGCAGATGCTCGCGAAAGGCGCACTCGATGCGTGGACGGCTCCGGTCGCGGGCAAGAAGGGTCGCGTGGCTTTGCAGCTGTCGGTCCTTGCCGAGGAGACGCGTTTCACCGAGCTCGTCGACTGGCTTCTGCGCAACAGCTCGACGTTCGGCGTGCGCCATCGCCGCTGGGAGCGGCTGAAGCTCGCGCGCCGGTTCGAGAAGCGGGGCGAGCTGACGTACAAGATCGGGCTCACGACCGACGGAAAGGTCGTCAAGGAGAAGGCCGAGTACGAGGAGCTGCGCCGCCTCTGGGAAAAAGACCCGACGTTCAAGCCCTGACGGCTTACTGCCTTTCGACTCCGAACGAGAACTTCTGCACGCCGTGCGCCTTGAGCAGGTCGATGACCGAGATCACGCGCCCGTGCTCGGTCTTCTTGTCGGCCATGATGATCGATGCGACCGGGTGCGATTCCTCGACATAAGAGCCGAGCGCTTCGAGCGTGTAAGGCTTCTTGTCGACGGTGATGTCGCCGGCCTGGTTGACGACGATCTGCATGGTCGTCTTGGTCTGATCGCTGCCCGTCTGCGCCTGGGGCAGCTGCACGTTGAGCGCGTTCTGGTAGAGGGTGGGCGCGGTGATCATGAAGATGACGAGCAGCACGAGCACGACGTCGACGAGCGGCGTGACGTTGATGCCGGAGATTTCGTCCTGGTCGTCGCCGAGAGAAGCGGCCATCGGCTCAGCCCTGTCCCAGGATGGTGTTTTTGGTTTTTTCGGCCGTAAGCAGCATGTCCTTCACGCGGCGTTGGAAGTAGTTGTAGCCGACGACGGCCGGGATGGCGACGAAGAGGCCGACGGCCGTGGCGACGAGCGCCTCGGAGATGCCGGCGCTGACGATCGTCGAGCCCTGCGCGCCCTGCTGCGAGAGGTCGTGGAAGGCGCGGATGATGCCGAGCACGGTGCCGAAGAGGCCGACGAACGGGGCGTTGGAGCCGATCGTGGCAAGCCAGCTCAGGCGGCTTTCAGCCCGCAGCCGCGCGTCGGCCACGAGACTGTCGCTCAAGTGCTGGCCCCGGCTCGCGCGCTCAGCGCCCGCCAGAGGCTTGAGGGCCTGGGTGATCTTGTCTTCGAGGATGCGATTGGCGCCGCGAAAGAAAGCCCAGCGCTCAAAAATAAGCGCGATCGAGGCGATGCTCAGTAAAATCAGAAACCAAAGCACCCACTGCGCGCCGAGAAGCGTGAAACCGAGAAACAGTTTGGTAATCATGAGCAAAGGGTAGGGCAGGGCCAGAAAAAATCCAAGACAAATTCCAATCCGACAAAAACTGCTCGG
>JACQAX010000140.1 GCA_016194795.1 Deltaproteobacteria bacterium
GGCGTCCTCGAGAAGCCGGCGAAACTCGCGGCGCGCGTCCTCCGGGCCGATCGAGTGGTCGACGGCGGGCGGCGACCAGAGCGGCCGACGGTCGTCTTGCCGTCTTTGAAAACCAGATAGTGCGCGGGCGGCAGGCAGTGCACGTTCTCGAAGATCGTCTTGGTCGGGTGCACGTAGAGGCGGCGCAGATAAAAGGCGAGCGACTCGGAACGAACTTTCGGCGTGATGAGCCCGCTCGCCAGCAACGCCTTTACTTCAGAGGCGAAGACCAGCTCGCCCGACGGGCCGTACGCGTAGTAGAACGGCTTCTCGCCGAAGGGGTCGCGCGCGCAGGTGAGCGTGCGGGTGTTCTCATCCCAAAGCGCGAAGGCGAACATCCCGCGAAGCCGCGAGATCCACGCGGCCGGATCCCCGGCACGGTAGAGCGCGAGCAGCAGCTCGGTGTCACAGCGGGTCTTGAAGGGGTACTGGCCGGCAAGCGAGCCGAGCAGCTCGCGGTAGCCATAGAGCTCGCCGTTGAAGACGACGGCAAGCTTCTCGTCGCGCGAGGTGAGCGGCTGGGCGCCACCTTCGAGGTCGACGATGCTCAGGCGGCGATGGCCGAGCGCCGCCCCGTCGAAAAAGAGCCGACCCTCGCCGTCAGGTCCGCGGTGCGCGATACGATCGGTCATGGCTTGCAGCGGGGCTTTGAGGCCGCGCGCGTTCGGGCCGACGATGCCCGCGATTCCGCACATAGATTAGAAAGAGATAGCATAGAAACCGATTCAAATCGCTCGGGAAATACAGTAGCTTTGGGCTCGTGGCCAATCCCAAAGTCAGCGTGCTCATGGCCGTCCACAACGGTCTGCCCCATGTCGGCGCGGCGATCGAAAGCGTGCTCGCCCAGACGTTCAAAGACTTCGAGTTTTTGATTTACGACGACGGCTCGACCGACGGCACGCCGCAGCTTCTGGCCGGCCTGCACGATCCGCGCGTGCGCGTCGTGCGCCATGAGCGGGCGGGGCTGACCGTCACCCTCAATCGCGGTATCGAGGCCGCGAGAGGCCTCTACCTTGCGCGCCTGGATGCCGACGACCTCTGCCTGCCCGAACGCCTCGAGCGTCAGGTGGCCTATCTCGACGCGAATCTCGACGCCACGCTCGTCTGCTCACGCGTGAGCTGGATCGACGAGAACGGAGCGAAGCTCGCCGACTGGCCCGCCGACGTCGCGACACTCACGCCCGAGGCCATTCGCGTGGTGCTCCCGCGCGAGAACTGCATCGCGCATTCGAGCGTGGTGGTGCGCACCTCGGTGCTCAAGCGCCGGGGCTACAACCCCCGCGCCCGCGCCGGCCAGGATTACGAGCGCTGGCTTGCGCTCGTCTCCTCCGGCGGCCAGATCCACAAGCTCGCCGAGCCCCTCGTCGTGATGCGCCAGCGCGCGGCCTCCGTCACTCACGCCAGCCAAGGTGCCGCCTGGAACCGCAAGAACGTTGTAGCCCGGCTCCTGTGTCTCGAAGAAGCCGTCACCCATGGGCGTATTTCGTCGTTCGAGCTCCGGGTGGCCACCGCCGCAGCCGTTGACGCCACCAAGCTCGCGCTGAAGACACTCTTCAATTAGGACTGGCCGGCGTCCGGACAGGTGCGCCCCTAGGCCCCGCGGCTCACGGCCTCGAGCTGCTCGAGCATGTAGGCGAGCCTCGGTGCGTCGACGCCCGGGTGCACGCCGATCCAGAACGTGCGGCGCATGACCTCGTCGGTGTTGGCGAGCGAGCCGGCCACGCGGTGCTTGATGCCGGCGTAGGCGGGCTGGCGGATGAGGTTGCCGGCAAACAGCAGGCGCGTGCCGACCATTTTCTCCTCGAGCCGGCTTACGATTTTTTTGCGTTCGAGCCCGGGTTCGCAGGTGAGCGCGAAGCCGAACCAGCTGGGCTCGCTGCCCTTGGTCGCTTCGCTCGTCGTGAAACGCCGGCTCAGCAGGGGCGACTGGTGGACGCCGTCATACAGCGCCTTCCAGTTGCGCCGGCGCGCCGAGACGAACTCATCGAGGCGCTGGAGCTGCGAGAGGCCGAGCGCCGCCTGCATGTCGGTGGCCTTGAGGTTATAGCCGATGCTCGAGTAGGTGTACTTGTGGTCGTAACCGTGGGGCAGCCCGCCGAGCTGCCAGTCGAAGCGCTTGCCGCATGTGTTGTCGCGTCCCGTGTCGCACCAGCAGTCGCGTCCCCAGTCGCGCAGGCTCTCGGCCGCGCGCCGAAGCTTCGCGTCGCGCGCGACCAGCGCTCCGCCTTCGCCGGTCGTGATCTGGTGGGCGGGATAGAAGCTCAGCGTGGCGAAGTCGCCGAACGAGCCGACCGGCGCGCCGCCGTAGGTTGCGCCGAGCGCGTCGCAGCAGTCTTCGACGAGCAGGAGCTTTTCGCGGCGGCACCATTCGGCAAGCTCGCGCACCTCGTAGGGGTTGCCCAGCGTGTGCGAGAGCACGACGGCGCGCGTTTTGGCGGTCTTGGCCGCCATGATCGCCTCAGGCAAGGCGTTGAGCGTCGCAAGATCGATGTCGACGAACACCGGCACGCAGCCGTATTGCAGAATCGGGTTGAGCGTCGTCGGAAACCCGGCCGCGACCGTGATGACCTCGTCGCCCGGCTCAAGGCCCAGGGCGCCGACGGCTAGCAGGTTCGCGCTCGAGCCGCTGTTGACGAAAAGCGCGGTGGTCTTGCGCGCCAGGCGCGAGGCCAGCTGCTCTTCGAAGTCGCGCGTGAACCTTCCGCCCGTGAACCAGCCGTCGAGGCACGAGTCGACGAGCGTGACCAGGTCGCTTGCGTCGACGGTCTTCGCCGAAGCGGGGACGTACGTCTTGCCGGCGATGAAGCCCGGCGCCTGTGCTCTGGTGGCCTCGTGGAGCTCGCGCACCGCGCTCAAGACCTTGTCGCGCTCGTTTGCCATCAGGCGAAATTGTATTGTAAATGGCGGTATGCGAAAAGGTCTAATGTATGATACTTGGCGGTATGCGCCATGGGAGAGCCATCTCGATCGAAAAATGGGCGTTCGTCGCGTTGCTTCTCGTTTTTCTTGCCGCAAGCAACCGCTGGCTGCCCTGGCGTGAGGCCATCGAGTACGCGCAGTCGTACGACGTCACGTGGTACGAGAAGATCTCGCGCGTCGCGCCGTCGTTTCCGACCGAGCCCGTGCGCCACCACCACGCGCAGCGCTTCGTCACCCACTACGTCACCGGCACGCTGAGCTCGGTCACCGGCGTATCGCTTCCGGCGGCCTATCGCTTCGTGTGGCTGCTGCTCACGCTCGCCGTCGTCGTGCTGGCGGATCGTTTGTTCCAGAGCTTTCGCCTCAAGCCCCGCGCCTACTGGCTCTGCATGGCGGCGTTTCTCCTGAACCCGTACGCGCTGCGCTTCTACGCGCTGGCGTTCGGGATGGTGCAGGACCTCACCTTTCTGGTGGGCTCGCTCGTGCTGCTGCTTGGCTTGAGGTCGGGGCGTCTGGCCACGGTCGTGGCGGGCGCGGCGATCGCGTCGATCGGCCGCCAGACGGCCGTCATGCTGATGCCGGGCCTGGGGCTCTGGATGTTTTACGGCGAGCCGTGGCGCAGGCGCGCCCGGAAGCTGACGGCGTTCGCGCTCGTGTGCGGCGTGATCGTCGGCGTGTACGTGCTGACCGACCTTGCGACGGCGTCGTTCTCGCTGCCGTCCGAGAACGTCGGAACGATCACGTCGCTTTTTTACTGGCTCGTCTCGCCCGCCTTTAGCGTCTCGGCGCTGGTCGAGCTCTTCGCGCGCGCCTTGATCCCGTTTGCGGTGCCGGCCGGCTTGCTGCTCGGCATGGGCGAGAGCCGGGCGCTCAAACGCGTCGACGTGCTCGCGTGCCTGCTCATGGCCGCGGGGATCACCGCGCAGCCGCTGCTTGGCGGGCCGATCATCACCGGACGTAACGCCTCGCGCTTGAGCGCGCTGGGGCTGGCCTTCGTGTTCACGGCGCTGGCCGCCACGCTCGAAAAGACGAAGGCCTTGCCGGAGTCGGGCCCCGCCGGGAGCGCACGCCGCTCGCTCTTCGCGGCGGCGATCCTGCTTCTTGCCGTGAGCTCGTTGCACCACCTGTATTCGGTCGTGGGCCCACCGGGCGCGGCCTGGTTCGCCGCCATCCAGCTTGGCGTCGCGGCCGCGCTGCTTGCACTCGGGCGCGTTTCTTATAGGATGGCCTGACGATGCCCAAGCTTTCCATCATTGTGCCCGTCTTCAACGAAGAGCCTCGCCTGGCGGAATGCATCGACATGCTCATGCGGTCGCGCTACCCCGTCGAGCGCGAGTGGATCTTCGTCGACGACTGCTCGTCGGATGCGAGCCTTCGGGTTTTGCACGAGTGCGCCAAGCGCCACGGCTTCGTCGTGATCGAGCAGAAGCCCAACAAGGGCAAGGGGGCCGCCGTCATCCTCGGGATCGAGCGCGCGTCGGGCGACTTCATCATGATCCAGGACGCCGACTTCGAGTACGACCCCAATGACGTGCCGGCGCTGCTCGCGCCGCTGATCGAGGGCAAGGCCGACGTGGTTTACGGCAGCCGGTTCAAGAACAGCCTTCAAGTGCATCGCACCTACCACTACTTCGTGAACCGTTTCCTCACGATGATGAGCAACCTGCTCTCGGGCATTTACGTGACCGACATGGAGACCTGCTACAAGATTTTCCGCAGCGACGTGCTCAAGGCCATGAAGCTCCGCTCGCGGCGCTTCGGCATCGAGATCGAGCTGACGGCCTATATCGCGAAGATCCGCGCCCGGATCTTCGAGCTGCCGATCTCGTACTTTCCGCGCACGTATCTCCAAGGCAAGAAAATCAGTTGGAAAGACGGGCTCGCGGCGCTATTCCACCTCGTGCGCTTCAATCTCATGACGTCGGTGGACGAGGCCTTCGACCGGACGCGACTTCCAACGGAGGCTTTGAAATGAATAACGAGGTCGTCCCGTTCGAGCTCAGCTCGCTTTCGGGCGCGCGCAACTACCAGTCGTGGATCTTCGAGTCGATCCGCCCCTTCATGGGCCGCCGCATCCTCGAGATCGGCGCCGGCATCGGCAATATGTCGCGCTGGCTGCCGCGCAACGAGCGCCTGATCCTCTCCGAGACGAACCCGGTGCTGCTGGGGCTGCTCGGCGGCGGCATCGACGCCGCGGACGACGGCAAGGTGACGACGCTGCGCCTGGATCTCGAGACCGACGACGTCGGGTCTCTCGTGAAAGAGAATCTCGACACGATCGTCTCGTTCAACGTGCTCGAGCACATCAAGGACGACGCGCTCGTCCTGCGCAAGATGAAAGAGATCTTGATGAGCGGCAACGGGCCTTATCCCCGCCGCATCGTGAGCTTCGTGCCGGCCCACCATTGGGCCTACGGAACGATCGACCGGAGCTTCGGCCACTACCGGCGCTATTCGCGCCGCCTACGCCAACGGCCGGATCGCCCGGCGCGAGACGATCGGCGAGGGCTCGATCCGAGCCTTCGAGCGCATCTGCCCGGTCGTGCGCCCCTTCGACAATTTTCTGCACAAGGTCGTTCGTTTGCCGGTCGGCCAGTCGCTGATCTCGGTGCTCGAGTGGAGTCGCCCGCTTTAGGCGCCGTCGAGAAGATCGAGCCTGGGCCAGCGCCACGACGGCACGTGGGACGGGCAGGCTTCGCGCTTGTCCGGCGGTAGCTCGAGCGTGCCAAGGACGCCGCGGCCGTCCTTGCCCGCGCCGTCGAAACGAAGGTCGCCCACGCGCACGGTGCCGTCGGAGAGCGTCGTCCAGGCCGGCACGCGCACGAAGCGCAGCAAGGCATCGACGCTGCAATGCTCTGCGCGCAGCCGGCGCAGCTCGGCCGCGGTGCCCTCGAAGCCGTCGTGCCAGCGCAGCTCGGGCTGGGACGGAAGGCCGGCGGTCGTAAGACGGAAGATGCTCCCCGGGCCACCGACGACGCGCAGGGGCTCGGGGCAAGCGGCTGCCGGCAGCGCGCGCGCCCAGGCCGAGTACGTCGCGCGTCGCGCGAAGTAGCGCTCGCGCTCGACGCCGACGAAGACCACCGACCAGCAGAGCGGGTTGAGCGGATAGGGGGTGAGCACGACGTCGAGCAGCCGCGCGTCGGGTGCGAGGCGCGCGTGGAGCGCGGCAAGCCGCGTTCTGGCGCACGCGCTCGCCAGCGCGAACGTCGCGACGACGGCGGCGCTCGCGGCCGCGCCGATCGCCAGCGCGAGGCGCGCCTTCGCCGGGCGCAGCTTCGTCGCCAGATAGAGCGCGGCGCCCAGCGCAAGCAGGAGCGCCGGCTCGACGATGAAGAGCGTGTCGCCGAAGCGCCAGGCGGCATCGAAGGGCCAGTACGGATGGACCCCATACGTGTTCAGCCCGTCGAGCCCGACGTGCAGCATCGGGCCGAGCACGGCAAGCCCGAAGGCCCAGCCCCAGTCGGCGCGCGACACGGGTTTCGCGCGGGCGCGCAGCCTCAGCCAGAGCCAGGCGAGCGCGACGACGAGCGCCCCCTGCACGGGCGCCGCCACGAGCGTATGGGTGTAGCCGCGATGGTGCAGCACGTAGCCGAGCTGCGCGGGCGCCGTGGCGCCGACGCACGTGAAGTCGACGTCAGGAAAGACGTTGGCGACGGCCGACACCGACCAGAGGAGAGCGCGCCGTCCGGTCGCGCCCGCCGACGCGCGCCGCGCGCGCGCCTGGATCACGGCCTCGCCGGCCACCAGGCCGATCAGCGTGTGGGTGAACGGATCCATCGAGCACGGATCAGTGGATCACGGACGGCCCGGTTTTGAGCGTGCCCTTGATGTCGAGGATGAACGCGCCAGGCTTGAGGTGCGCCTCCAGGCCCTTCGACGCGAGCTCGACGAGCTCCTTGTGGGCCACGGCGAAGACGACGGCGTCGTACTTCTTGCCCGACGGGATCTTCTCGAGCAGGTCGATGCCGTACTCGTGGTGGGCGATCTCGCGGTCGGCGGTGGGGTCGACCGCGTCGACCGTGAGGTCGTAGCGCTTGAGCGCATTCACCAGGTCGTTGACCTTCGTGTTGCGCACGTCGGGGCAGTTCTCTTTGAACGTGAAGCCGAGCACGAGGACGCTCGCGCCGACCGGCGTGATTTTGCGGTGCAGCATCTCGCGCAGGCACTTGTTGGAGAAGAAGTCGGCCATGTGGTCGTTGGTGCGGCGGCCGGCCAGGATCATCTCGGCGTTGAAGCCGATCGAGTTGGCCTTGTGCGTGAGATAGAACGGATCGACGCCGATGCAGTGGCCGCCGACCAAGCCCGGACGGAAGGGCAGGAAGTTCCACTTCGTGCCCGAAGCCGCGAGCACCTCGTAAATATCGAGGCCCATGCGGTCAAACAGCACGGCAAGCTCGTTGACGAGGCCGATGTTCACGTCGCGCTGGATGTTCTCGATGACCTTGGCGGCTTCGGCCGTGGCGATGTTCGGCGCGCGGTGGATGCCGGCCTTGATGATCTTGCCGTAAGTTTCGGCGACCACCTCGAGCACCTCGGGCGTGGAGCCCGAGACGATCTTCTTGATCTTGGGAATGGTGTGCTCTTTGTCGCCGGGGTTGACGCGCTCGGGGCTGTAGCCGAAGAAGAAGTCCTTGTTGTACTTCATGCCGGTGAGCTTCTCCAAGCGGGGGGCGAGCTCTTCTTCGGAGAGGCCCGGGTAAACCGTCGACTCGAACACGACGATCGCGCCCTTGGTGAGTACGGGGGCGAGCGCCTCGCACGCGCTGATGAGCGGGGTCATGTCGGGGACGTTGAAGCGGTCGACCGGCGTGGGCACCGTCACGATGTAGAACGAGATGTTTTTCAGATCGTCTTTGTTGCTGGTGAAGGTGAGACGGGGGTTCGAGAGCTCGTGCGACTCGACCTCGTTGGTGCGGTCGACGCCCGACCTGAGCTCTTTGACGCGCCGTTCACTGAGGTCGTATGCGACGACGTCGAGCTCTTTCGAGAAGCACACGGCCAAGGGCAAACCGACGTAGCCAACACCGATGATCGCCAATTTTGAAGGGGTCTTCATAATTCCAATTAAGCCTTGGAATATAGCGGTTTTCAACCTAAGATCTCGCGGTGAATAAGGTGTCGACGGATTTTGCCGGGCATGTCGCCGCGGCCCCAGCTCAACCCAAATCGTTCTGGCGCCCCCACTTCGGGCGCCTCATCACGCTGAGCCAGATCACCGCCGACTTCGTGACCGTGCTGGCGACTTTTTTGCTCAGCTATTTTCTCTATATCGGCCCCTTGCGTGGCTTGGGCCCGGTGACCGGCGACTCGCCCCAGCGCCTGCCCGAGTTCACGATGATCGCCGCGGCCTCGGCCGTGCTCTACATCCTTTTGCTCGAGCGCGAGAAGCTCTACCGCCGCGAGATCAGCCTTTTGAACGTCAAAGAGATGCGCGGCATCTTCCACGTCGGCATCTACGCCGCCGCGGCCGTCCTGAGCGTGATGTTCTACATCCGCTCGACGTCTTTTTCGCGTGTGACCTTCACGTTGGCTTTGACCGCCACGCCGGTGCTCCTGTATTTCCAGCGCCAGGTCTTTTACCGGATGCACGTGCTGTTTCACCAGCGCGGCCTCTCCCAGAAGCGCGTGCTGATCTACGGCGCGGGCAGCATCGGCACCCATCTGGCCAAGCGCCTCTTCGACAGCCCGTCGCTGGGTCTCCTGCCGACCGGTTTTCTCGACGACGACGCGGCAAAGGCCGGGCAGTCGGTGCGCTGGACGACGGGCAACTGCCCCCGCAGCGGCATTCCGGTCCTGGGCGGCGAGAGCAGCCTGCCGCGCGCGCTGGCCGACGGCGTGGAGCTCGTCTTCATCGCGCTCCCTTCGGCCACCTTCGACCGCAACCAGAAGCTGGTCGAGCGTTGCGTCGAGCTGGGCGTGCCTTACGCCATCGTCCCCAACGCCTACGAAAAATTCATCCAACGCGTCGAGAGCTTCGAGATCGGCGGCATTCCGCTCATCCGCCGCCGCGATATGCGCGTGAGCCTGCTGTACCTCATGGCCAAGCGCCTGATCGACTTCGTGCTCGCGACGGTATTTCTCGTCGTGCTCTCGCCGCTCGTGCTCTTCATTGGGATTGCGATCAAGTGGGATTCGAAGGGGCCGATTCTCTTCAAGCAGAAGCGCACCGGCCTGAACGGGAGAGAGTTTTCCTTCTACAAGTTTCGCAGCATGTACGTCGACGCGCCCAAGTACGCGCGCACGCCGGCTGATCCCAACGATCCGCGCATCACGAAGGTGGGCCGCTGGATCCGCCGCACGAGCCTCGACGAGCTGCCGCAGCTCTTCAACGTTTTCCGTGGCGACATGAGCCTCGTCGGCCCGCGTCCGGAGATGCCGTTCATCGTGGAAAGCTACGGCCCTCTCGAGCGGCAGCGGCTGCTGGCCAAGCCTGGCATCACCGGGGTTTGGCAGATCAGCGCGGTTCGTGGCGAGCCGATCCATGCCAATATCGAGTTTGATCTGTTCTACATCGAGAATCGGTCGGTGCTTCTTGATCTTGCCATCATCATCAAGACGATTCTATCGGTCATTCGCGGTGTCGGGGCCTATTAGGCTTAACTGGAGCGTTCTTTCTGGATGTATGACCTTCGCAACGAAAAAGTGATTGATCTCGATGATGCCGAGGAACTGAAGGCAAATGCCGCGTATGCTTTTGTCGACGAAGTGACTGGCAAAAAGTTCGTGGCTAAGTTGATTGGACGATCTTGAGAGCTGTACAAATGTCATGATTGATCAATTTGGAATCCTCAAAATCATTGATTTTCTTTGGTACAAATTTAAAGAGCCGGACGACATTCGACACTCGCGTGATCTCGCCGCATTCCAGAAAATTGTGTCAAAAATTGTCGCCAAGTGCCCGCCAGATGGGAAGAAACGTCTGGGTTTGATCGAAAGACTTTGTAGAGATGCGGAAACTTTCCATGAGCTGCCGAAGAAACTCTCGGCTGCTTCGGAAATCGCACTCGACTACTCGATGCTTGGAACGCGTTCTCTTCAACTTTTGGCTGGGTTTATTTTTTCGCTCCCTGATGACTTTAAGCTGTCACTTGCTTGGCGAAACGAATCTAGTCTCGTGCCAGACAGCATTTTGGAAAAATATCCAGAGGTGGATACGCCTACCCCTCAGACGCAGCGAGTTGTGCCGAACCCTGCAGGCAGAATGACTAGGCCATCGAAAATCGACATACGCCTGCTTAGTCTCGATTCGGAGGTCCGTTCGAAGATAAAAAAAGCATTTTTTGAGCTTGAGCAGGTTGGATTGGCGGAAGTGTCGACTAGGGTGCGCGGGTCCGATGTTGAGCATCAATGGCCGCCCTATAACTATGGCTTTCAGGTGACGTTCACTCCCAAGATTGTCCGATGGAAGGAGTTGTTGGC
>JACQAX010000230.1 GCA_016194795.1 Deltaproteobacteria bacterium
CGATCAAGACGGCGCTCGAGCGCACCCCTCCCGAGCTTGCCGCCGACATCGTCGACAACGGCATCATCCTGGCCGGCGGCGGCTCGCTGCTGGCGAACCTCGACATTCTCATCAAGGAGAAGACGGGGCTTCCGGTGGCACTGGCCGAAGATCCCCTCACCTGCGTCGTGCGCGGCTCGGGCAAGGTTCTTCAGGACATGGATCTGCTCCGGCAAGTCACCATCATGTGAGCTCGTGAGCGAGAAACCCAAGGGCGGAGGCAAGAACGACTCCCCGTTTTTCGAGGTCAAGGACCCGATCCTGATCGCGAAGATCTTCGACGTCGCCACTCGCCACCACCATAAAGTCACCCTGTGGCTCAAGGCCCAGACCGTGAAGTTCGAGGCCGAGCTCACCTACGACGAGCGCGTCTACAAAAACATGGTCTGCAAGCCGCCGCTGGGCTTCGACCTGCCCGGCCTCTACAACCTGCTCGCCAACCAGGGCTCGAGCGAGATCCTCGGCTCGATCAACATCGAGCACACGAACTTCTTCTTCAAAACGACGTGCAACTCGACGGCCGACGACAAGTACATCCACCTCGGAATGCCGCCGTCGATCTTCAAGCTGCAGCGCCGCCAGGCGATGCGCATCCCGTTCCAGCGCAATTTCGCGCCCACGCTGTCGGTCTTCGATCCGACCAAGACGTTCGACTCGTCGAAGCCGATCGTCAAAGGCGACATCCTCGCCATGCGCATGCTCGACCTGAGCGTCGGCGGCTGCGGCGTCGCCGCGAAGATCGACGAGGCCGACAAGTTCGCCAAGGGCACCAAGCTCCGGGACCTGCGCTTCCTCGTCCGCGGGATGGAGATCGTCGCCGAGGGCGAGGTCAAGCACGTGCTCAAGACGACCAACGATCGCGGCAAGCCGATGCTGCGCGTGGGGATCCAGTTCGGCCAGCTCAAGATGGATTACGAAACCGTCATCGGACAGTTTGTTCTCGATGAAAGCCGCAAAATTTTCACCTTACTTCAGTAACCGCGTCGTGCACGCCCTGGTCGCGGTGGCGAGCTTGACGCTCGCCACCTCGTGTTACCACCGGAAGGCGAACATCGCGCTCGTGCCGGTGCCCGTGCAGGTCGACAGCGACCGCATCGAAGGGCGCGGCGTGCCGCTCGTCGGGCCGCGCTGGCATCGCGTCGAGCCGGGCATGAACAAGGACGACGTGCTCCACTACGTCGGCGAGCCGACCCGTCGCAGCTACGAAAACGGGCCCGGCGAATCGCAGTCCAAAACGGCCAGCGGCGACACCGAAACATGGTTCTACGACAGCTACGACGTCCACGATGGCCACTTCGACCCGCACCGCGTGGCGTTCAAGCACGGCCGGGTCGTGCTGGTACTGTACGACCAGGCGCGCTTCTACGAGAAGCTCAAGGAAGAGTCGGTCGCCGAGCGCAACAAGATCCTGGCCGCGGTCGTCCCGCCCGACGTCGGCTTCGCGTGCGACGTCAACGAGCAGTGCCAGTCGAAGAAGTGTCTCGAGCACAAGTGCGCCGGACCCCACGACTGCACGCGCGCGGTTGGAGACCCCTGCCTGACCAACACCGACTGCTGCAGCGGCCGGTGCGATGCCGGCGCGACCGTATGTCGTTGAAATAGCTTACGATTATATCCCTTGCCGAATACAACGCATCGCGTTAAGAATACCGGACTCATTCGCTTTTTAAGGAAAGGTCCTCATGCGCGCACGCGTTCTCGTGGCTGCCCTCATTATAGCTCTCGCCGCGACGTTCAGCGCCTGCACCCTTCCGGGCACGCCTGACCCCACACAGCCCACGCTGGACGGTATCTGGTTCGCCAACAAAAACCCGACGCTCGCCGTCGGCTCATCGCTGCAGCTTACCGGCGAAGGCCACTACTCCGATGGCACGAGCAAAGATCTCACCGCGCAGCTCGACTGGGCGAGCTCGGACGCGTCGACGGCCACGGTCGCCGGCGGCCTCGTGCTGGCGCTCAAGGCCGGCCCGGTCTCGATCATCGCCACCGATCCCGAAACGGGAACGACGAACTCGCTCAGCATGACGATCGCCGACAAGCCCGTCGTGCTCTCGCGTCTTGCCTTCACGCGCTCGACCGCGCACCTGACCGAGAATACCTCGTTTCAGTTCGTCGCCACGGGCACGTTCTCGGACGGCACGACCAAAGACCTCACCGACATGCTCACGTGGACGAGCTCCGATGCCTCGGTCGCGACGATCCCGGGCGGCTTCGCGCACGCGCTCAAGCCCGGCACGACGACGGTGAGCGCGACCGACCCGATCACTTCGCTCTCGGCTTCGATCTCCCTCTCGGTGGACGCGACGCCGGTGACGCTCGCCGGCATCTCGTTCGACACCGCCGACGCGCATCTTCCCGCCGGGACGTCGCTGCAGCTTCATGCGCTGGGCAACTATTCCGACGGTAGCGTGAAGGACCTGACGGCGACCGTCCAATGGACGAGCTCCGACAGCCAGATCGCCACCGTGACGGCCGGCCTCATCCAGGGCGCCAAGGCGGGAACCGTCACGGTTTCCGCGCTCGACCCGGCGACGTCGATTTCGAGCTCGATCCAGGTCTCGGTGCGCGCCGCCGCGCTCGTCTCGATCACGGTCTCGGGCCCGAGCGGAGCGATTCCGCTGGGCACGATCCAGAACTTCTCGGCGCGCGGCTCTTTCACCGACGGCAGCAGCCACGACGTTTCGGGCCAGGTCACCTGGCAGCTTTCCGGCTCGGCGCTCGCGTTCACGTCTTCAGGGGCCGCGACGGGCCAGGCCAAAGGCGTCCAGCAAGGGCAGTCCCAGCTCACCGCCACCGATCCGGCTTCCGGCGTGAGCGGCAGCCTCACCGTAACCGTAGGCCCCGCGGCGCTCGTGAGCATCGCGCTCACGCCTTCCAACACCTACGTGACGAAAGGCCTGACCCTTCAGCTCAAGGCCACCGGCACCTATACCGACGGCGGAACCGCCGACATCACCGGCTCCGCGACCTGGGCCACGAGCGACTCGAACGCCGGTCCGGTTTCCTCGGGCGGGCTCGTCAGCGCCCAGAACGTCGGCATCGTGACGATCACGGCCACGAAGGACTCGATCACCGGCGACACGTCGGTCACGATCAACGCGGCCCAGCTCGCGAG
>JACQAX010000231.1 GCA_016194795.1 Deltaproteobacteria bacterium
CGATGAAGTCGCCGCAAGCCTCGACACGCGAGTCGTCGCGCAGCTCGGGGATCGGACCGAAGTCTTCGTTGTAAATCACCTCGAGCAGGTCGGTGTCGTTGGCGCCGATCTGGATGGCGAAATGGTGGTGGCCGTTCTTGTCGGGATAGACGTGGCGGACGTAGCCACGGACGCGAGCGCGGTGGCGGTACTGGTTCGGCTTGGTCTGCTTCCACCGGAGGACGGAGTCGTTGATGACGGGAAGCGCGCTGCCGTCGAGATCGGGGCAATCCGGAACCGCGTCCTCGGCGAGCGCGGCGGTTGATATCGCGAAAATCGCGGACAGAACGAGAAGCGAGCGGCCCCAGAAACTCTTCTTCATTTTTCCCCCGTGTTGGCGAACGACCAACTGGTTAGCATGCCGTGAAAGAATGCGTCATCGCGCATTGCGTTAACTAACGAAATCCTCAAATGAAACGCCCCTCTGCAGTGCTTGTTTTTGGGCGTCAGAGACGCTTTGGCGAACTGATATAATCTAAGCAGGGTTTGTCGGGGGAACTTATGATGTCGAGACCGGTGTTTCTGGTCGCAGGAGTATTAGGTTTAGCAGTGGCGGCGCCGGCGTGGGCTGTCGATTGCAGCTCGAGAAAAGGCTCGCCGTCACTCGATTATTATCGAGCGAACGCGCCTCAGCCGAAAACTCTAAAGAACGCGGGAATGAGCGGCGACGAGTACGCGAAGATCCAGGACGCCATCGCCGATGCCGCCAAGAAGCAGATCCTCAGCGTGCTGCCGAAGGTCAATACCTTCCTCAAGGCGTTTTGCGACGCCAAAAGGGAGCTTACGGCCAAAGACGTGGAAGACAACGTCATCGGTCCGTACATCGAGGTCTCCAGCGACGAAGCCTGGGCCAATTACGTCGGGGCGAATTTCAAAGGCGTGTCGAAGTCCGAGTACAAGAAGCTTCTCGGGCTCTACGTGCCGTCGTCCCAGCACGTTCATTTTCCGAAGTTCAACTTCAAGAAGTGCCAGTCCACGGTCGTGGCGGGACACGAGTTTCTGCACCTGCTCCTCACCGACGTCGCGAACGTGCACCCGGACTATCAGCACATCCTCATCCAGGGTGCCGTTTCGAAGGGCCTCCTGGGCTGGGCACCGCCTGAAGCCAAGGGTAGAAACGAGGACGGCGGCGACATGGACGGCTCCGCCTGGAGCTGGTCCGAAGGCGAGATGTGCACGGACGATCCTTCGACGAGCCTGGCAGGTGGGGGCGCCACGCCTCCTCCGAAAAAGAAGGAGCCGATCGTGACCGACGACGACATGGCTCTCAACGAGATGCCCGGCGATCGCGGGCCCGCGAGCGCGCCTCCTCCTCCGCCGGGCTCGAAGCCGAAAATCTCCGACGCCGAAGCCGATCGTCTGAGCAAGGAGGCCGACAAGATGTTCGGCGACATGCAGGCGCAGCAGAAGGCGCTGCTCGCCGCGCCGCCGGCGGTCGACCCGAACAAGGACCAGCCGAAGCCGCCGCCGCCTGACTTCGACGAGAGTCTCGGCTTCTAGCTAGCTGCTCGCGCTCTGGTAGCGCTTGAGGCCGAGGCGCCACATCACGGTGTTGAAGGCGAGAAAGCAGCCGAGCACGGCCGCGAGCCCGGCGTATTCGCCCCAGCTCAGGCCGTGCAGGAGCGCGCGCGCCGGGATGCTGCTGATGAAGGCGAACGGCAGCGCGGTCAGGATGAGGTAGCGGATCATCTTCGGATAGAGCGTGTCGGGCTTCGTGGCGAACTGGAAGAACTGGTAATACATGCGCGTGATCGCCCAGCTGCGCTCGGTCCAGAAGATCCAGATCGAGAACGCGAAGCGCAGGAGGAGCTGCGTGCTCATGCCGACGAGCAGCCACATGGCGAGGACGAGCCAGCGCCAGCCGCCCTGGAAGCCGGCCTCCGGCCCGAAACGCACCACGATCCCCAGCCCGAGCGCCAGGTTGAACAGGTTCGTGAGGTTGATCCACCGGGTGAGGGCGAGAAAGAGCGGGTGCACGGGCTTGGTCAACAAGATATCGAGCTCGCCTTTGTTCACGAGATCCGAGAAGTTCCAGAAGTTGCGCTGGAAGAACGTCGTGAAGAGCGCATCGGACGCGAAGAAGATGCCGAGGAAGAAATACACCTGGGGCTTCGTCCAGCCGGCGAGCTGAGGGACGTTGGCGTAGATGACCGTGAAGAGCGTGAACTCGACGCCGATCCAGACCACGTCGGTCGCCATGCCCGCCAGGAAATTCACGCGGTAGACGGCCTCGCGGACGAAGTTGTTCTTGATCTGCACCGCGTACACCCGCAGCAGCTTCGCCAGCGTATTCATCGTCTCATCCTCCCAGGCTCAGGTAGCGGCGCATCCCGAGCCCCCAGCTTGCGCGAATGAGAACCCAGCCGATCACGAGCCAGACGCCGCTCCAGGCGAGCTGCTGGAAAAAGTACGCGTGGCTCCAGTGCCCGAGCGAGTATTGCACAGGCCCGTAGACGTAAAGGTAGAAGGGCGTCGACTGCCAGATCCACTGCATGTTCTTGGGGAACAGGCTGAGCGGAAGCAGCTCGCCCGAGAGCAGGCTCACGAGCATGTTCTTCACCATGAGGAAGCTGAAGGCCTCTTCCCAGATGAACGCCGTCGTCGCGAGCGCCGCGCCGATCTGGTAGTGGATGACGTTGCCGATGAACGCCATCACCATCGCGCCGAGCAGGCGCCCCGGCGAGATGCCGAAGAACATGCCGGCCACCGAGCCGACGGCGAGCGCCATGCCCGCGATCAAAAGCTTCGGCGCCATGCCGCGGATGTAGACGAACTCGACCAGGCCCACCGGGCGCAGGATGTAGTTGCTCAGCTGCCCGGAGCGGATCATCTCCTGGAGCTCGAAGTCGTGGTCGCCGCCACGCACCTGCGTGAAGAGCAGGCTCACCATCGTGTAGCGGATCATATCGGAGTAGCCCATGCCGGCGATCTCGTTTGCGCCGCCGATCTTGAACATCGCGTACCAGAGCACCCACTGGATGGCCGCCGGCACGAACGCCGAGCCGAGCACCTCGAAGAGGAACTCGACGCGATAGGCGGTGGCGTCCTTGAAGCCGTTGACGAGGGCGGCGATTCTCCACTTCATGCCTGGGTGTAAAGCCTCTGGATGACGGACTCCAGGCTTTGCTCCTCGATGCCCATGTTGACGATGGTGAACTTCGCCATGAGCTTCTGCAGCACCGTGGGGATGAGGTCGACCTTCGTCGTGAAATAGACCGAGTCGCGATCGACGTGGCCCTCGGCCTCGTCTTCTGCCTCCGCCTCGCCGTCGGCTTCGGGCCCGCCGTTGGGAGTCTTGATGGCCGCGGCCGGAACGCCGCTCACGCCCGCGAGCTCGTCGGCCGTCGGTTTCTGCATCAGGCGGACGCGCAGGCGGCACTCGCCCTTTTTGGTGAGGCCCTCGGGCTTGCCGTCGTAGATCATCTCGCCGGTCTTCAGGATGAGCACGCGCGAGCAAAGTCGCTCGATGTCCTCCATGTTGTGGCTGGTGAGGATGATCGTGGCTTTCTCGACGCGGTTGAACTCTTTCAGGAACTCGCGCAGCTTGTGCGCCGCGAGCACGTCGAGGCCGATCGTCGGCTCGTCGAGGAAAATCACCTTCGGCCAGTGGATGAGCGCCCCGATGAGCTCCATTTTCATGCGCTCGCCGAGGCTCAGGCGGCGGATCTGGGTGTTGAGGTGCTTGGTGACGTCGAGCAGCTCGGCGAGGCGATTCAGGCGCTCTTTGTACACGGGCGAGGGGATGTCGTAGATGGCGCGCAGGAGGTCGAAGGCGTCGACGCCCGGCAGGTCCCACCAGAGCTGCGCCTTCTGGCCCATGACGAGCGCGATTTTTTTCCGGAAGTCGATGGGGCGCTTGAACGGGTCGTAGCCGAGCACGCGCACCTCACCGCTCGTCGGCGCGATGAGCCCCGAGAGCATCTTGAGCAAGGTGGTCTTGCCGGCGCCGTTGGCGCCGATGAGGCCGTTGAACGAGCCCTCTTCGATCGAGAACGAGACGTTCTTCACGGCGTCGTGAGACTGGTATTCGGGCTTGAGCAGCAGGCCCAGCGCGCCCTTGAAGCCTTCCGCTTTCTTGGTCGAGCGGAAGGTGCGCGAGACGTTTTTAGCTTCGATGATCATGGGTTTCAAAGAAATAGACCGACCGGGCGCAATACGCAATAGCGGCAATCGTTGTCCGGTTTCCGCGCGGTAAGTCGAGGCTTGGGTCTTGCACGTTTGCGCGCATGGACAAGATGATGTTCCCCGAGGTCGGGGTGACCAAGCGACACCTGCTCTTGTATTACGAGAAAGTCGCGCCAAAGCTGCTGCCCCAGCTCAAGAACCGGCCGATGACGCTCGAGCGGCTGCCGAACGGCGTCGGGGGCCCGCATTTCTGGCAGAAAAACACGCCTGATTACTTTCCGTCGTGGATCCCGCGCGCGGTGCTGCCCACCGCCGACGGCAAGCCCGTCCGCTATGCGCTCGTCAACGAGCTCGACGCTCTCCTGTATCTCGTCGACCAGGGAACGGTCACCTTCCATCCCTATCTGTCGACGATCGATCGGCTCGACCGCCCCGACTTCGTGCTCTTCGACCTCGATCCGGGCACGCGCGGCTTCCGGAGCGCCGTCGAGGTGGCGCTTGTCCTGCGCGCGGTGCTCGCCGAGCGCGAGCTCGAGGCCACGGTGAAGACGTCGGGGATGAGCGGCCTGCACGTGCTCGTGCCGTGGAAAGGCGAGGGCGGCTACGACGAGGCGCGGGAGTGGGCGATGCACGTCGCGCGCGACGCCGTGGTCACGACCGGAAAGCTGGCCACGACCGAGCGCCTGAAATCGAGGCGCCACGGCCGCCTCTACGTCGACGTCGTTCAGAATGCCAGGGGCCACCACGTCGTCGCGCCTTACAGCGTGCGCGCCACGCCTTGGGCGACGGTGTCGACGCCTCTCGACTGGAGCGAGGTGGATGCGCGGCTCGATCCGCGGGATTTCACGGTGCGGTCGGCGCTCGGAACGCGGGCGCATGCCGGGGGGCGTCGGGCGGCATGAAAAAAGGGCGGCGGACTCAGATGTTCTGTCTTCCGCCGCCCCCTAAATTTCATCACCGGTGCAGAATCAGACTGCAATTCTCCCGGTGATGGAGTTGATAATTTTACTGGTCACTCCATCACCTCCTCTCAGGCCCATATAGGGCGAGGACTTTTCCATTATAACATGTCGGGAAGCTTTTGTTTCGGGGTCTTCTAGCTGGCCGCCGCGGTTTCGGGGCGACAATAGCGGCCGACAATTTCCAATAAATCCAGAAGGCTGAAAGGCTTCTCCAGCACCAGCTCGGCCAGCCCGTTTTGCGGCGGCGAGGACGAGGCGGAAAGGACGGCGGTAGGGATCGCGCGCAGGCGAGGGTGCTGCTTTTTAAGCGTGAGGAATTCGATGCCGCCCATGACCGGCATCATCATGTCGACGAGGATGAGGCCCGGCAGGTCGACCAGCTGTTCGAGGATGTGAAGCGCCTCGGCGCCGTTTTCGGCGGTCATCACGCGAAAGCCGTGCAGCTCGACGGCGTGGGCGAGAACCTGTCGGATGTGGGGGTCGTCATCTATCAAAAGAAGAGCTTTCAAGTTGGTTTTCATGATGTTTTTTCCTGGTGTGGTGCTGCTCTACGAAGTCTGGTGCTGCGAGTCAAACGCTTAGTATTTTTTAGTATCTGTCAGGATCAATGTTTTACGCTCACTTTCCGAAAAGTGACTGAATACCCCCTATGAATGAAGCCAGTCAGGTCGTGGCAAACGTGTTCGAGAACGTGCGCAAGGTGATTCTCGGCAAGGACGAACAGATCAAGCAGGTGATCTGCTGCTGGCTTGCCGGCGGGCACCTGCTCATCGAGGACTTTCCGGGGACCGGCAAGACGATGCTCGCGCGCGCGATCGCCGTTTCGGCGAAGGTCGATTTCAAGCGCGTGCAGTTCACGGCCGACCTCCTGCCGTCGGACGTGATCGGCTCGGCGATTTTCAACCAGGCCAAAAGCGCGTTCGAGTTCCTGCGCGGGCCGCTCTTCACGACCATCTTCCTGGGCGACGAGATCAACCGCGCCACCCCGCGCACGCAGTCGGCGCTGCTCGAGGCGATGGCCGAGAGCCAGGTTTCGGCCGAGGGCAAGACGCTCGCGCTGAGCCCGTTGTTTTTCGTGATGGCCACGCAGAATCCGATCGAGCAGCACGGAACCTTTCCGCTCCCCGAGGCGCAGCTCGACCGCTTCATGATGAAGATCTCGATGGGGTACCCGCGAGCCGAGGACGAGATCGGCCTCGTGAAGGGGCAGAGCCACGCTCATCCCATCCACTCGCTCGGCCCGGTCGAAAGCGAGCAGCGCCTGCGGGCCGCGCGGGAGGCGGTGTCGCAAATCAAGGTCGCCGACAACCTCTACCTGTACGCGCAGAAGGTCGTGGCGGCGACGCGCGGCCATAAAGAGCTGCGCCTCGGCGCGAGCCCGCGCGCGACGATCGCCCTCATCCGCGCGGCGCAGGCGATGGCGCTCATCGACGGCCTGACTTACGTCCGTCCGACCCACGTCTACAACCTCGCGCGCTCGGTGATCGCCCACCGGCTCATCCCGACGTCGGAAGCCCGCCTGAGCGACAAGACGGCCGAGCAGATCCTCTCCGGAATCCTCCAGGAGGTTCCGGTGCCGGTAAGCTGAGCCGCATGCGCGTCGTGCGTGCCAAGAGCTGGCGCGAGTACGTAAAGCCCGAGAGCCGCGCCGGAATCCATCCCGCGTACCGCTCGTACCTGTATTACTCGCGCCGCCGCGCCATCAACAAGATCTCGGTACTGGCGGCGCTCGTCGCCCTCTGTCTCCTGCTCGGCCTGAGCGCGCGCGTCGGCGTCGTGCTCGGCGTCTCGCTCGCTCTCTTTCTCGGGTATCTTTATCTTCGCGCGCGAAGGCTCGCCGAGGGGCTTCATCTGCGCCGGCGCGTTCCGGCGAAGGCGGTCGAGCACGACGAGATCGAGATCGGCTTCGAGCTCGTCAACCGCAGCGGCTTCGCCGTGCGCGACGTGGTGGTCGTCGACGGCTTCGCGGGATCGAAGGCGGGGCGCGAGCTCGTGTGGGTGGACGAGCCGGTCGCGGCGCGCTCCGTTTTCGCGGGAAGCTACCGACGGAAGTGCGACGCGGGCATGGGAGTCTTCGGCTTCGAGCCGATGACCGCGATCGTCTCGGATCCGCTCGGCGTCTTCGAGCTCATCGTGACCGAGGACGTGCCCGGCCGGATCGAGGTTTACCCGAAGCTCGAGCCTATCCCTCAGCTCGAGCTGCGCGGGTCGCGCGAGTCGTTTCTCTACGGCATCTACGACCTGCCCACGCGCGGGGCCTCGGTGAACTTCATGGGAATCCGGGAGTACGTCCGGGGAGACTCGCTTCGGCACGTCGCGTGGCGGCTCTCGGCGCGCAACGGCAAGCTGCTCGTCAAGGAGTTCGAGAAGATCGCCAACACCGAGATCACCGTCCTGCTCAACATGGACGGCCGCGACCACGTCGGGCGGAAGTCGGAGTCGACCTGGGAATACGCCAAGGACGCCGCGCTCGCCGTCGTCACCCAGCAGATGGCCAACGGCAACAGCCTCCAGCTCGTTTCGAACGACCGGCGCGTCCGGTTCGGCCGGGGCGAGGCGCACGCCAACCTCATCGCGCGCGTGATCTTCGACGTGATGCCGGTGAACGATCGGTCGGATCGCTCGCTCGTCGAGCGTTCGCTCGAGCTCGTTCCGGCGGCCTCTACGGTGGTATTCATCGGGCCGCTGCTGCACACCGACCCCGAGGCCCTGCTTCGCTCGCTGCTCAAGCTCCGTCTCGAGGGCGTCGACGTGGTCTGCCTGCTCATCCACCCGGCGAGCTTCGCGGCGGGCAAGGTGGAGGGCGAGCTCAAGTTCATGGTCGAGAGCACCGCCTGGAAAAACGAAAGCTCGATCCGCCGCCTGCTGCTGCGAATGCGCCAGGCGGGAATCGACGCGTTCCTCCTCGAAAACGGCAAGCCGATCGCGACCAGCCTGCTCGCCGACGGGAGGCGCGCGTGAGAAAGAGGCCGGAAGCGTCGTGGCTGCTCTTCCGCGGCGCTCTCGTCGCGAACTTCGCGCTCGGCGCGCTCGCGACCTACGAGCCGTTCTCGATGCGCCGCGAGCTCATGCTGCTCGTCGCCTTCGGCGTGGCCTATGCGTTCCAGCACTGGCTCTTCGACACGCGTTACTTCGGCGGCGCCGACGAGGTCGCGCCGGTCCCGGCCCGCGACGATGAGCTTTATTTCGGCGGGCAGATCGTCGCCCGCGGCGGCGGAGTCGGCGCTGAAGAGCAGGTGCTCGAGGCGGTGCTCTCGCCCGCGAGGCAGGTCGGCATCCGTTTGGGCTTCGCGGCCGTCATCGGCGTGTGCGTGCTGGGGCGCGTGCACTGGGAGGCGGGGCTGCAGCTGCTCGACGTGCTGCACGTGCTGGCCGCGCTCGCGCTGGTGCCGGCGATGAGCCTCAATCATTTTCTCGTGCCTCCGGCGCTCAGCGCGCTCGCCGTGGTGTTTCATCTCAAGTCGGCCGGTCTGGGCGAGCCGCTCGTTCCGGCGCTCTTCCTGCTTTCGCTCGCGCTGACCTTCGTTTTTCACCGGTATCTCGAGCTCGAGCTCGGTCTCGCGACCCCTTTGGGAGCCCGCACGCCGCGAGGGGAGCTCGATGAGCGCCACCTGCTGCGGTCGGGCGCGCTGTCGGCGCTGCATGCCTTCGCGGTGCTCACCTTGATCGTCGCGACCGTGAACTGCGTGGTGCCGCGCAATGCCGACGAGGATCCGCTCGGGCTGCTCGCGAAGCTTGCGGACGCGCTCAACCGCGTCGATCGGCAGCTGACGGAAAAGCTTCCGGCGGCGGCACGGCTCGACGGCGGCATGGCCGGGAGCACGACGTCGGCGGCGCCCGGCCCGCGCGGAGGACGTGCTGGAGGAAACGGCGCGCCGGGTCCGGCGGCTCCAAGCGGCGCGGCGGGCGGTTCCGGGGCGCCAAACGGCACGGGCGCCTCCGGGGCGTCAAGCGGTGCCGGTACTTCCGGGACTTCGGGCGCCAGCGCCGGCTCGCTCGGAAAAACCGCGCAGCCCAAGCTTCCGGCCGGTGCGTCCGGAATTCCCAACCTCTCCATCCCCGACTCGAAAGCCAACGTCGACGACGGGAACCTCGACGAGCATCCACCGCAGGGTGGCACTTATAATGAGGACGGGCAGTCGCCCCTCACCGGCGTCGCGAGAAACGCGGAGGCGCTCACCCGAGAGCTGCCCAAGATGCGGGTCGTGCCGACCAGCGCGACGGCTGATCTTTCGAGCGGGATGCCGAAGATGTCGCGCCAGGAGGCGGTCGATAAGGTGAGCCAGCTGGCCAAGGAGCTTCCGTCGCAGCAGCAGCAAGCGCAGGCACCGCCCTCGGCCGGGCAGGCCGACCCGGAAGAGGCCAAGAAGAAGATCGCCGAGCTGTCGCAGGCGCTCGAGCACGGCCAGGCGCCGGCCGGGCCGGCGACGGAACCGCATCAGCAGCCGAATCCGTCGCTGCAACGCGACCCGGAGCCGCCGCCGTCGCCGCCCGAAAAACCTTTCTTCACCGAAGCAATGCTTCGTCGCCTGCTTCTTCTCCTGGCGCTGGCTGCCCTGCTCGCGTTTCTCGCGCGTGCGCAGTCGCGCGCCGCGGGCGACGCCACCCTAAAGAAAGTGCGGCTCAGCCGCGAGCGGCGCAAGCGTATCCTGAGCGAGCTGGCCGAGCTCAACCAGCGCCGTGTGAGCCCGCGCGAGGAGGTCTTGGCCCGCTATCGGTTTTACCTCCATCTGATGGAGGTCGCGCAGTTTCCCAAGGAAGACTACCTGCCGGCCGAAGATTTTGACCGGCGGGTAGGGACGAGCTACCCGCCCCTCAAGCCCCACTCCCGGGCCATCACCGAGACCTTTTGCGACGTGCTCTACGGGGAAGAAGAGATCGGCCGCGAAAAGGTCCAAACCTACCGAAACTCCATGGATGCCGTCCTTCGCTACTTCGGCTGCTGAATTTTAAGCAATAATTTCAAGCCATTGATTCTATTGTTGATTAAAATAGTCATATATTGTATAAATTACACAGTCTATGCAGCTGGTTTTTAAGCAGTGGAAGTTCACAGCTCCCGTGTCCTTATCGATCGTGCTCGCGCTTGCGAGTGTCGGCTGTGATTTCTCGGGCATGGTTGGAAAAACCGAAGCGGCCCCAAGCGCGACGACGGGTGGCACCCGCTCCAGCTCGCCGCTGGCGGCGAAGTCGTCGGACATTTCGGCGCTCGTGTCGAACGACCTCGTCTCCGGCTTTGACGTGACTTACGGCTTCGCCAAAGACGGCGCGGTTTTCTGCTGGGGCAAGTGCGACACCAACGTCGGGTACTGCGCGAAGTCTCCCGCCGAAGCGTGCCAGCCGACGCATCCTTATCTGGTCAGCGACAGCGACGCGAACGTCTTGAGCGTCGCGACCGGCGGCTATGCGACGTATCGGGTCTACCGGTACAATATCGGCGCGACCGGCCCGCAGGCGCCGGCCCGTAACTACTCCGCGATTGCCGTTGGCGACGCCTTTGCCTGCGGCATCGCCGCGGCGGACGGAAGCGTCGTCTGCTGGAGCGGCATGTCCAGCGACCACGTCACGGGCGAAGTCGTCGCGGAAGGCTCGCCGCTCCATCCGCCCGCGGGAATCTGGGGCGCCAAGGCGATCGTGGCCGGCAGCCAGCACGCCTGCATCATCAACCACGACGATGCGCCGGTTTGCTGGCCCTCGCTCGTGGGTGCGTACGGCACGCAGCCGCCGACCGACCTCAAACAGGTGAAGGCGCTCTCGGCGAGAAATTTCAGGACCTGCGCGATTGACGCGTCGAACGCCGTCCGGTGCTGGGGCTACGCGCCCGTGGTGGCCGGAGACCCGCAACAGCCCGAAGGACTCAAGGCGCGAGCGGTAGCGGTCGGGGCCTGGCACGCGTGCGCGATCGGCGTCGACGGCAAGATCGCCTGCTGGGGCTCGAACGACCTGGGTGCGCTCGACGCGCCGAAAGACATCACGGCCGTGCAGCTCTCCGCCGGCGCCTCGCACTCGTGCGCGCTGGCGTCCGACGGGCGGGTTCGCTGCTGGGGAACTTACGGAAACGGCGGCGACGACTCGGGCTTCGCCGTGCCGACGAGCGGAGGTTTCGGAAGATGAAACGCCTCGCGCTTCTTCTTATCTTCGCGTTCCTGCTCGCGGCGACTGCCTCGACCGCGCTTGCCGACGCGTGCGACGACGGCCAGCCGCTCGCCGAGATGCACCTCTGGAGCGATGCGATCAGCCGCTTCGAAGAGTGCGCCCGCGCGCAGCCGACTTCGGCGCGCCCGCACATCCTGCTCGCCGGCACGTATCGCTCGATGTGGGATCCCGATCGCGCCGTCGCCGAGCTCAAGAAAGCCATCGCCGTCGAGCCGGGCAACTTCCTGATCCACGCTCGCCTGTGCGATCTGTACGCCTACATGGCCAAGAACGCCGAGGCGGTCGACGAGTGCAAGCTCGCCGTCGAAGGCTTGCCGAACGACGCCGACGCGCACCTCCAGCTGGCCAAGGTGCTCGAGCGAAACGGCGGCGCGCGCGAGGCGCTCGCCGAGTACGCGAAGGGCACGGCGCTTTCGCTGGCCTCTCCCAACAAGCACGCCGAAGCGTGGGCCGAGATGGGACGCCTGCTGCTTGAGCGTTTCGAGAAGCCGTTTCATGGTGAGCAGCCTTCCGACGGCGACCTCAAGGACGCCGAGGAGGCGATCGAAAAATACAAGACGGCGAGCGAGCTCGTGCCCACCGACGTAGGCTATCGCCGCGGCCTGATCCATGCGTGCGTCGCGGCCGGGAAGTTTCGCAAGGCCCTCGAGCTTCTGGGCCGGGCCGAGCCCGCGGCGCAAAAAGACGACGTCGAGTCGCTCTACTGGGCCGCCAAGGCGGAGACGGCGCTGGAAGCTTTCGTCGCGGCCGTCGCCCACTACAGCAAGATTCTCAGCTCGCAAGTTCTGCCGGCCGACTTCCCGGTTTCGAAAAAGCACGTGCATCTCCTTCTCGGCTCGATCCTGGCGCGCCTTGACGATACGAACTGGCCGTCAGCGCTCGCCGAGCTCGCGCAGGGCGAGCAGGACGACACGCTCGACGCGGCTGAACGCCTTATTCGCACGGCCGCGGTCGAAACCGCGCTCGACGACTCCGCCGCGGCCCGAACCCATCTTTGGGAGGCCTTCCACTACGAGCCCCTCGTTTCCAACTCCTGGGAGATCTCGAACGTGGCTCGCCAGATGTGGGCCGTCGAGGAATGGGCGAAGTTCGAGCTCGCCACGGGCGACGCGGAAAAGGCTTTTCGCAGCCTCGAGGAATGCAAGGAAGATCGCGAAGAGGCGTACGAGTGCAACCTCCTGCGCGTCGATGCGGCGATCGCGATCGGCGATTACGGCACGGCCGCCGAGATCCTGGCGCCGCTGGTCGCCAAAAAAGAGAAGATCAGCGACGTGCGCCCGTTCCTCAAGCAGGCGCGGCTCGTGCTCGAGCGCGATCCGAAAGCGGACGTCGGCTCGCTCGGTCAGTACGTCGGCGTCCTGATGGACGAGCGGCCCCGCGACGAGAACACGTCGAAGCTCCTGGCCGAGCTCGTCGAGCTGCTGGCCGACGCCGGGCATGGCGCCGTCGCCCACAAGATCCTCAGCACCTATGCCGGGGAGTTTCCCGATTCGGGAGCGCTCCAGGTCGCGGCGCTGCACGTCGCGCTCGTGAGCTCGGAGGAGCTGGCCGGCGGTGTCGAGAAGGCTTTGTCCTACAAGCCCCACGATCCGACGCTGAGCCGCCTGGTCGTCGAAGGCGCAACCGGCGCCAGGAGCGGTCGTGAGCTGGTGCGGTCGTTCCTCCAC
This sequence comes from Deltaproteobacteria bacterium, assembly GCA_016194795.1. GTDB lineage: Bacteria > Bdellovibrionota > UBA1018 > UBA1018 > UBA923 > JACQAX01. Next base: position 12,950 of record JACQAX010000231.1, read on the forward strand.
GGGTATCTGCGCCTGGCGCCCCGCAAGCTCGAGGAAGTGTTCGCCAAGAGCAGGCACAAGACCTTTACCGCGCCCGAAGCCCTCGCGGCCGCCCTGAGCGAGACCTCGATGCGCCGCAAGGCCGAAGCTTATGCCGTCGCCGGGTTCATCCAGCTGCGCGCCGGCCAGACGAACGAGGCGCTTCGCTCGTTGCGCCTCGCGGTCGACCATGACCAGGTCTTCGCGACTCCCCACCTGCTGCTCGTCGAGGCGTATGCCAAGCTCGGCAAGAAGACCCGCGCCCAGTTCGAGGCCGAAGCTGGGCCAGTACGTCCTCGGCGTGCCCCTCGGCCGCGGTGCCACCGCGCAGGTCTTCCGTGCCACGCGCAAGAGCGACGGCGTCGAGGTCGCGCTCAAGGTGTTCCATCCCGACGTTTGGGAAGAAAAAGAGCTCAAACGCCGCGTCGTCAAAGAGGCCAAGATCGTCTCCGAGCTCGAGCACCCAAACATCATTCGCGTCCTCGACACGCATTTCGACTGCGAACCGCCGGCGCTCGCCATGGAGCTCGTCGACGGCGTGTCGCTCGAGCAGTTCCAGCCGCGGCTGCCGTACATCCTTCCCGAGATCGGCGCGCTCGTCGTCCTCGACGTGCTCGCGGCGCTGGCGCACGCGCACGCGGCGAACGTCATCCACCGCGACCTGAAGCCGGCCAACATCCTCGTCTCGAAATGCGGCAAGGTCTGCGTGGCCGACTTCGGCCTGGCGAAGACCACCAATCTCACCCAGGCGACGATGTCCGGTACGGTGCTCGGCTCGCCCGACTTCATGTCGCCCGAGCAGGCGCTGGGCGACGTCGTCACGCCGCGCTCCGACATCTTCTCGCTTTCGGCCGTGCTCTATTTTCTCGTGACCGGCACGCGCCCCTTCTCGCGCGCCTCGGCGCTTTCGACGCTCGCGGCCGTGAGCCGCGTCGAGATCGAGCCGGTGCAGCGCCGCAACCCCAAGCTCAGCCCCGAGCTCGCGCGCATCATCCACAAGGGCCTGGCCAAGGACGCCACCGACCGCTTCCAGTCGGCCGACGAGTACGCGCAAGCCTTGCGCGCCTATCTCGAGTCGCTCGGCCTCGACCTGACCCAGCTCACGCTCGGTGCGTGGGTTTCCTCGCCGACGATCGTCACGGCCGACGCGCTGCGGACGATCTCGGAGTCGCTTGCCGCGCGCTGCGAGCGCGCCATCGCGAAGCGCGAGTGGACGGCGGCGCTCGAGCTGCTCTCGCATCTCGGACAGGTTGCCCCCGAAAGCGGCGCGATCCCGCGCCTGATCGACGCGCTCGAAAGCGGCCAGAGCCGCGAGCGGCGCAAGCTGGCGTTCGTGCGCGCGAGCGCGGGCGTGGCCGGCGCGCTGGCGCTCGTTTCGGTCGTGGTCTACGTCGCCCGGCACGTGCGCTTCGAAAGCGACGGGGCGAAGCCCGCGGCACCGGTCGCGATCCAGCGGCAGGATGAGACCGTCGTCCCGGCGAAGCAGGAGCCCGCGGCTCCCGGCTCGGTCGTTCCGGCCGCCGCGCTCAGGAAAGCCATCGCGAAGTCGCAGGTCCCCGCTCGCGCGGCCACGCCCGTCGCTCCGGTCGTCTCGGCCGTGAGCAAGCCCGCCGACGAGAAGCAGCAGCGCGGGCGCGTCGAGCTTACGATCCCGCCGGGAATCAAAGTTTTCTGGGACGGGCGCGAGATCGACGCGTCCCAGCCGATCACGAACGTCCGTCCGGGCGAGCACAATCTCCGGATGGAGCGCGAGGGCACGCCGCCGATCAACAGCACGATCGACGTCAAGGCGAGCGAGCCCACGGTAATCAAGGTGAGGTAAGGATATGGCACAGCTTATTTTTTCGACCGGAGGCCGCGAGACGAAGTACGTGATCCAGAAAAAGATCACGACGGTCGGCTCGGACTCGACCCACGACGCGCTCGTCGAGATGAGCGCACCCGGGGCGCTCTTCACGCTCGTGCGCGAAGACCAGCACTACGACCTGCTGCCGGGCAAGGGCAAGCTTCGCGTCAACGGCCTTGCCGTGAGCCGCAAGACGCGCCTCGCCTCGTGCGATCGCATCGAGTGGGACGGAGGCCTGGCCGCGTTTCTCACCACCGAGCTGCCGGTTTCGGGCTCCGCCGGCGACGATCTGACGCAGAAGTCGTGGGCGGTGCTCCAGAACATGAGCGCGACGCTCCAGCAGCCCGGCGCGATCCAGGCGGCGCTCTACCAGGCGCTCGACGGGCTCATCGCGATGTCGGGGGCCGAAACGGGCTTCCTGCTCTCGGAGTCGGGAAGCGGCTCGGGCTGGGAGCTGCTCGCCTTCCGCGAGGAGCAGGCGGGAAGCATGCACCCGTCGCAGGCGCGCAAGAAACAGCTTTTCAGCAACACGATTCTCCAGGAGGCGCTCGCCAGGCGCGAGCCCGTCTACATCGAAAACATCATCGGCCATGCCTGGGCATCGGCCGAGTCGGTCGTGGCCGCCAAGATCTTCTCCGCCGCGTGCTTCCCGCTTTGCGTGGGCGGCCGCGTGCTGGGCGCGATCTTCCTCTCGACGCAGTCGCCGGGACGCTCGGTGAAGCGCGCCGCGATGAACGAGATGAGCCTCGTGGCCACCCAGGCCGCGCTCATGCTCGCGCTCCAGGGCGAGGTGAAGCTCGTCCGCCGCGAGAACGACCAGCTGCGCACGCAGGTGCAGGCCGCGCGCGGCGGCGCCCCGTCGGGATCGCTCCTGGTCTACAACACCGAGCCCGGCGCGTCGAAAGACATGGCCGAGCTCGACGCCAAGATCGCCAAGCTCGCGCCGACTCCGCTCGGCATCGTCATTCGCGGCGAAACCGGCTCGGGCAAGGAAGTCGTAGCCCGCGAGATCCACAGCCGCAGCCCGCGCGCGTCGAAACCCTTCGTCGCCGTCAACTGCGGCGCCATCCCGGGGCCGCTGCTCGAGTCGACCCTTTTCGGCCACGAGCGTGGCGCCTTCACCGGCGCGACGAGCGCGCAGCAGGGCAAGTTCGTGCAGGCCAACCACGGCACGCTGCTGCTCGACGAGATCGGCGACCTGCCGCTCGATCTTCAAGTAAAGCTCCTGCGCGTGCTGCAGGAACGCAAAGTCGAGCCGCTCGGCTCGCGCGACCTGATCCCGATCGACGTTCGCATCCTCGCGGCGACGCACGTCGACCTCGAGACGGCCGTGCGCGAAGGCAAGTTCCGCCAGGATCTTTACTTCCGCCTCATGGGCGCGACGGTGAAGATCCCCGCGCTGCGCGAACGGCAGGCCGACATCCCGGCGCTGGCCCGGTTCTTCCTCGAGAAGAACGGCTGCAGCGTGAAGATCGCCGACAAGGCGATGGAGAAGCTGCTGAAGCACGACTGGCCGGGCAACGTCCGCGAGCTCGAGCAGGTAGTCGTGCGCGCCTCGTACATCTGCGAGCGCGGCGAGATCACCGAGGCCGACGTCGACATCTCCGACCTGTCGGCGCTCGAGGCGCCCGAAAGCACCTTGTTCTGGTCGGGGTTCGAAAACATCCCCAATCTCAAAGAAGCCCAGCTCGCGTTCACGAAAGAGTTCGTGAACCGCACGCTGGAAGCCAACGGCGGCAACCGCACGGAAGCCGCCTCGAAGCTCGGAATTTCTGAACGAACCCTGTACCGGGTTCTCGCTGGAGGAAGCGTATGAAGACCAAAGCACTGACGTTCGGTTTGATCGCGGGGTTCTTGAGCCAGGCCACCCCGGCCAAGGCCGAGACCTACAACTTCATCTTCGACAACGCGCCGAAGTCGACGGCCGCTGAGCCGGCGGCCGAGTCGAACTTCGATCGCGCCCACCGCGTGGACGCGGAAGCCGGCGCCTTCGTCGGCACCCGCGACACGGGCAACGAGAAATCGGGCATGGCCGCAGGCATGCAGGTCGGCGCGGGAGTGGCGCTCTCCGAGACGCTGCGTCTCGGGGCTTTCTTCGGACAAGCCCTCGCGCGAGGAAGCGACGAGCGTTCGGCGTCGTTCTTCGGCGGCGAAGGCCGCGTCCTGCCGCTCCACGTCCCCATGGGCCACTCGACCCGCATGCTCGACCTGGGCCTGGTGGCCGGCTTCAGCACCTTCCATAAAGTGCAGGGCAACCCGGGCTCGATCTTCGTCGGGCCGATGGTCAGCGCTCGCGTGACGAAGGCCTGCTCGATCGTCGGCGCCGTCCGGGCGAATCTCGGCTCGGTCTCGGCCGACGCGGGGGTCTCGATCCGGCTCTGAGCGGGTAAGCCTCGCCAGGTTCGACTGACAAATCTGGCAGAAAATCCCCCGTTTTCATCGACTTAAGCCTGATCCACGCTCGAAAACGGCCTTTGACGGTGGCACGGCCGCTGCAAAATCCCTCTCGAAACTTTTAACGAGAGAGGATTTTGGACATGAAGACGGTATTGGGATGGATGGCGGCGATCTTGGCTCTGACCCTGGCGCTGGTGCTCACGGGCTGCGCGAAAGACCGTGGCGGCTCGGGCGAAGGCGCCCACTGGGTACAGGCGGCCCCGGCCAGCGCGAGCCAGGTCGGCTTTCTCGTGGCGGCCGGCCCGAGCGCCGGCGCCAAGGTCGAAAGCCTTCTCGAGTCGTCCGGTGGCAAGGCCCGCGTGCTCGACGCGGCCGAGGGCCGCTACGAGATCTTCGGCGTGAGCCAGGAGTCGATCGTGGCCGCTCTTCCGGGCGCCGAGGTTCGCAAGAATCACTACTACGACCACCTGATCCAGGACGCGCCGGCCGTTCCGGCCGTCGACCCCTGGCTTCTCGACTGCAAAAAGGCGGAGTTCCCGATCCTCGCGCCGGTCGTCGCCGTGAAGGCGCTCACCCACGCGCGCGAGCTCGGTGGCTCGACCCGCACCGTGAAGTTCGGGGACGCGTCGATGTGGTTCTCGCTCGAAGGCGTCGGCAACGAGTACCTCTGGCAGGTCCTGGGCCCGCGCGGGTTCCACGTCGAAGGCAAGTCGGCGACGATCGCCTTCAACGCCACGCTGCCGGGCGAGTACATCGTCGACATCATCGCGAAGAACGCCCCGAAGAACTGCGCCGAGACGAAGTTCGATTTCCAGGTCACCTGGAAGCAGCCCTATCTCGGCCGCAAGCTTCCGCTGCTCGTTCGCGCGGAAGACTTCAAGCAGATCTCGCATCTGAGCGCGGTCGGCGCGACCACCGCCTGGAGCAAGAGCTTCGGCGACAACGTCAAGATCGCGATCGTCGACAGCGGCGTCAACTACAACCACCCCGATCTCGCGCCGAACATGGCCGACGAGCTCGGCTGGGACTTCGTCAACGGCGACAACATGCCCTTCGACGACAACGAGCACGGCACGCACGTCGCGGGGCTGGCGGCCGGCGCGCGCTACGGCGTCGCTCCGCACGCCCGCATCCTCGCCGTCAAGGCGCTCAACGCCGCGGGCGGCGGCGACGTCGGGAGCATCGAGCAGGGGATCCGGTACGCGGTCAACCAGAGGTCGAACGTGATCGTGATGTCGCTGGGCCGCTACGACGACAGCTTCCGCACGCAGCTCGAGCCCGCGATCGCGTACGCCGAGAGCCACAACGTGCTCGT